>JBOGSE010000697.1:0-28566 GCA_050694895.1 bacterium
CCGTGAATTCGGGCATCGTCGCGGACCTGCTGGCGGAGCAGCCCAATCGCCACAAATGTCTGAATCAACGCGTCCAGGGCGTTGATCCCCTCGTGCGGAGCAGACGCCGCGTGCGCGGCCTTGCCCAGGAACTTCAGCGTGAGGCGGTGCGACGCGAGCGATCCTCGTTCCGTCAGCGTGTATCCCGCGGGGTGGAACATCATCGCCGCGTCCACGTCCTTAAACGCGCCGCGCTCCAGCATGATGACCTTGCCACCGCCGCCCTCCTCCGCCGGCGTTCCGAGAACGAGCGCGCGTCCGGGCAAGTGGTCCCTGACGGCGGCAAGCCCGATGCCGGCACCGAGAGCGGCCGTACAGATCAAGTTGTGACCGCAGGCATGACCGATCTCGGGAAGGGCGTCGTACTCCGCAAGGATGGCGACCGTGGGGGCGCGCTTTGATCCGGCATTGGGCCCGCTGACCTCGGCGCGGAAGGCTGTGTCGAGATCGGCGATCCCTCGCTCGGTGCGAAACCCGTGGCGCACGAGGGTCTCGGTCAGCCAGGCACTGGCCTGCCGCTCCTGAAACGCGGTCTCAGGCGTCGCGTGAATGCGGCGCGCCAGGTCGAGAAGCTCGCCCGACGCGGCATCGATGGCCGCTGCGATCCTTTCATGCATAGAAAGAATGCCCCCAATTATGAAGTGGTAGGGCCATTCGCCGGTCGCGGAGACCGGTCCTCCAGCTAAGACATCCTGATGCGGGCAAACCGGCGCCGGCCCGCGCGGATCACCAGACCGTCGCGCACAGCCACCGCGGCATCTTTGTCGTGGATCTTGCTGCCATCCACCGTCACGCCGCCCTGGCTGATCAGACGACGGGCCTCGCCGTTGCTCTCCGCCAGACCCGCGATAACCAGCAGCCGGACGAGGCGCATCTTTCCGCCGGGAGCCTCGTCTGCGGGGACGACCGCGTCGGGAATCTCCGCGGGAAGATCCTTGTCTATGAACACGCGGTCGAAGGCCTTCTCGGCCTCTAGCGCGGCCTGCGGACTGTGCCACTGCTCGACAATGGCCGAGGCCAGCCGCCGCTTGGCGGTCATGGGGTGCAGCACACCCTCCTGTAAACTGCGGCGGATGCCCTGCACCACCTCGAGGGGGAGGTCCGTCGCATATTCGAAGTAGTCCGGCATCAGCGCGTCGGTGATGGACATGACCTTGCCGAACATTTCGTTCTGCGGCTCGGTGATCCCAATCGCGTTGCCAAGCGACTTGCTCATCTTTTCCACGCCATCGAGCCCGGTGAGCAGCGGGGTCAGCACGACCACCTGGGGAGGCTGACCCATCTCCCGCTGCAGCTCGCGGCCCATCAGGTTGTTGAACTTCTGATCGGTGCCGCCGAGCTCGACGTCCGCTTCGATGGCGACCGAATCGTAGGCCTGACAGAGCGGGTACAGCAGCTCGTGCAGGTGGATGGGGATCCCGCCGCGCAGGCGCGTCGAGAAATCATCCCGCTCGAGAATGCGCGCGACCGTGGTACGCGCCGCCAGCCGGATGACCTCGGCGAATGAGAGCGCGCCCAGCCACTGACTGTTGAACACCACGCGGGTGTGCGCAGGATCCAGGATCAGGCTGTACTGCCTCCTGTAGGTCGCCGCGTTGCGCTCGACTTCGTCCGGAGTCAGCATTGGCCGGGCCAGTTTTTTCCCGGTGGGATCGCCGATCATCGCGGTGAAGTCACCGATGACCAGGACGACTTCGTGGCCTAGGTCTTGAAACTGGCGCATCTTCCGCAGCACAATCGCATGTCCGATGTGCAGATCGGGGGATGACGGGTCGACCCCGAGCTTGACTCGGAGCGGCCGCCCTTCGCGGAGCTTCGCCAGGAGATCCTCTGCAGAGATGATCTCGACCGCCCCGCGGCGCAGGCGCTCAAGCTGAACCTCAGGTGGAAGGAACTCGCTCATACCGCCAGCGTGATCACGGTGACCCCGGCATCCCCTTCTCCACGCTCGCCCAGGCGAAACTGTCTCGCGTGGGGATGGCTGCGCAGGAAGTCGTGCAGAGCGCGCCGCAGCCTGCCTGTGCCCTTCCCATGAATCACCGTGACCTGGGGCAGGCGGGCGCGCACGGCCTCGTCCAGATAGCGGTCCACCTCGGGCAGCGCCTCGTCGACCGTCTGTCCGACGATGTTCAGGGATGAGGGCACGGCCGGCGTCTCGG
Source organism: bacterium (assembly GCA_050694895.1). Classification (GTDB taxonomy): domain Bacteria; phylum Sysuimicrobiota; class Sysuimicrobiia; order Sysuimicrobiales; family Humicultoraceae; genus JBQTJP01. The sequence goes on from JBOGSE010000697.1 coordinate 2,199, forward strand.
GCATCTCCACCGGATCGAACGCGCGTCCTGCCGGGCCCGCCGGCGCTGCCGGGTGCGCATCGTGCTCAGGCGCACCGCGCAGCGCATCTGCGGGGACGCGGGTCCGCAGCGCCCCCACCTCCACCTCCACATCCCCGCGGGCATCTGGGCCGGCGCGTACCACGCCGGTGCGGCCCAGCGGTGCCACGAAGACCGTCTGGCCGGCCTCGACCGATTCGAGCGGCGGACCGGGCGGCGCGGATGGCTCGGCGGCGGGCAGAGTCTCCAGGACGTCGCGGAGGTGATCGCGCGCTGCGCGCACCGCAGATTCGGTTTTGGCCGCGCGTACTTCTTTCAGCACGCCGTCCAGCCGGCGGCGCGTCTCCGAGACGATCTTCTCGCCGGCCGCCCTGGCCTCGGCCATCAGACGCCGGCGCTCGGCGCGCAGGCGCTCGGCCTCCGTCGTCCACCGCTGCTCGGCCGCCTCGGCCGCCTGCAGGGCGAGCGCGGCTTCTTCACGATCGCGTTCGGCGGCCTGCCGGTCACGTGTCAGATCTTCCAGCACGCGCTCGATGGCCGCCTGCTCGGGTGCGACATGCGCGCGGGCCTGCGCCACGATCGCGGGATCCAGACCGAGGCGCTCGGCGATGACCATCGCGTTGCTGCGGCCCGGGAGCCCGATCCGGAGACGGTACGTGGGCTGCAACGTGTCCGGGTCGAATTCGACGGAGCCGTTCTCGATCCCCGAGGAGGCTGACGCCAGCATCTTCAGCTCGTTGTAGTGTGTGGTCACGACGGTGCGGACGCCGCGCCGGTGCAACGCCTCGATGATCGCTCGCGCCAGCGCGACGCCCTCGGTCGGATCGGTTCCGGCACCGATCTCGTCGAGCAGCACCAGCGCCGACCCGCTGCGCGGGTGCCCCGCCAGGCGCCGGAAGATTTCGACGATGGCGCTCATGTGAGAGGAGAACGTCGACAGGTTCTGCTCGATCGACTGCTCATCCCCGATATCGGCGTGCACCTGCCCGAAGACCGCGACGGCGCCGCCGGCCGCGGCCGGAATATGCAGGCCGGCCTGGGCCATGAGCACGAGCAGCCCAATGGTCTTCACCGCGACGGTTTTGCCGCCGGTGTTCGGACCGGTCACGACCAGCGTGGCGAACGTCTCACCGAGGTCGACGTCGATGGGGACCACGGCCGCGTCGCCGCGGAGGAGCACGAGCAGCGGATGGCGTGCTGCTCGCAGCATCAGCACGCCGTCGGTGCGGACTTCCGGCTGGACGGCCCGAAGACGCGCCGAGAGCGCGGCCTTCGCGGCGGCCAGGTCGAGCTCGCCGAGCACCGCACCGTTGCCGCGCAGCGCGGACGCGTGCTCGCCCACCGTCGCCGACAGCCGGCGAAGAATGCGGAGCACCTCCTCGCGCTCGGCGGCCTCGAGCTCGCGACGGCGATTGCCGAGCGGCACGGTGGTCATCGGCTCCATGAAGAGCGTGGCGCCGCTGCCGCTGGCGTCGTGCACGATCCCCGGGAACTGGCCGCGGTACTCGGCTTTGATCGGGATGACAAAGCGATCGCTTCGGGTCGTCACCAGGGGTTCCTGAAGATAACGGGCGTACGCTCCCTCGTGGATGAGGGCATCGAGCGCCGCGCGCAGGCGCCGCTCGACATCGCGCGCCTCGCCCCGGATACGACGCAGGTCGGGCGACGCGTCATCCTTCACGCGGCCGTGGTCATCGAGGGCGCGACCGATTGCGGCCTCCAGATCGGGGAGCGGGGTCAGCCGCCCACCGAGCACCGTCAGGCGCGGAGCCTGCTCGTGCCTCGCGCGCAGAAACGCGTGTACCTGCCGCGTGACCTCCAGCGTCTGCGCGACCTCCAGGAGGTCTTGCGGCTCGAGCACCCCGCCGGCGGCGGCGCGACCCACGGCGGGCTCCAGGTCGCGCGCCCCACGTACCGGGATCCCGCCGGGATCAGCGGCCAGTGCGACCGCTTCGGTGGTCTCCTGCAGGGCTGCGCGTGCCGTCTCAGCGTCGCGCGCCGGCAGCAGACGCAGCGCGTGCTCCCGACCCATCGTGGTGACGGTGCCGTCCGCCAGGGCGGCGATGATCCGTGGATATTCGAGGACGCGCAGCGTGCGGTCGTCGGCCGGTCCGCTCACGCCTGACCCTCCGCGGCCCGCAGGCCCTCTGATGTACCACCGGTGAGGGTCAGAATCACGGGCGCGATGTCGGTGATTGCGGACACGCCCCGAAACGCGTCGCGGTCCGGACCGATGGCGAGCGTCGGCACGGGGTTTGTCGTGTGGGCCGGCGAGCGGTCGTCTTCCAGATTGCCGTGGTCGCTCGTCACCAGGACGGTCAACTCACCGCCGGCTGCCTCCAGCGCCCCCGCCAGGAGTTCGTCCACCATGCCGACGACGGCATCGGTCGTCATGGGAATGCGGCCGTGCGCGGCGAGATCGGTCAGAAAGAACTCGAACAGCGTGAAATCCTCGCCGGCGGCGATGGCGGCCAGGCGCCGGCCTGACTCACGGGGTGTCGTCACCGGAAGATCGTAGCCCCACTGGCGCAGCCGTTCGTTGGTGAGGTCGTGGAAGACGGCCTGCCCGGCGCGCAGATCGTCGACGGTGCGCAGCCGCACGCCCGCCGCCTGGGCGGCGTAGGTCACCGCGGCCACTTTGAGATAGCGCTGTGCTACCGCGGTAAAGTACTCCGGGCTGTAGGTGTTGGCGAGGGCAACCCGGCGCCCGGCCGCCCGCAGGCGCGCAAACAGACTCTGCGACGCAAGCAGGGCACGCAGCTCGGCCGTGGGAAAGGCGGTGACGTGCCGCCCCGCGAGCGCCGCGGCGTTGCGGCCGGTCAGCAGCGACGTTTGACCGGTCGCGCTCTGGGGCAGACCCGGGACGCCCAATGTGGCGTCGGTGGGAATCAACAGCGCGGGGGGCCGGTCGATGACTCCCCGAAAAGTCAGTGGACCGCCGAGCAGGCCGCGCAGCGTCGGGGTGGGCACGCGCGCAAACGGATTCGTCGCCGCATCGGGCGCACCGAGCCCAACACCGTCCAGAAAGAGAACCAGCACAGGCATGTCTTCATTATAGAGGAGGGCGAAACGGCCTGGAGAGCGACGGGTGGCCCGCAATCCCAAACCGCCAGCGGCGGGCCTGCGCCGTGCTGATACCGATCCGCCGCCCGGTGGCGATTGCGTCCGGTGAAACCTCCCCGCGCGCGAGATAGAGCGGCGGCCGTGTCAGATCGGCCCCGTTGTGCCGCGGCCCCACCCGCATCGTCGCGGTCAGGCGTCCTGGGCCGGAGGAGAGCCGGGCGTCACGTGTGTGCCCGCCGGAGGGAGAACCTTCAACCAACTCCAGCGCCCGCAGCAAGACCGCGCCGGGGCGGTTGCGGCCTTCCGTCACGACATTCATGCAGTAGTGCACGCCATAGGACAGATAGACATAGGCGATCCCGGGGAGTCCGTACATGACCTCGCTTCTCGCCGTCCGCCGGTAGGCGTGGCTGGCCGGATCCCGATCGCCGCGGTAGGCCTCGGTCTCGACGATCCGGCCGACCAGGCGGCCCGCCGGGGTGTCGTGCACCAGAAACTGCCCGAGCAGCGCGCGGGCGACCCGCACGGTGTCCCGCGCGAAGAAGCGCCGCGGCAACGGTTGATATGGGGACCGACGGCGGGCGACCGTCATAGGGGTCTGGGCCGGTCGCCGCACACTCCGCCGTACGGACGTCACGCGCGCCGGGCGCCGGTCAGGGGGCGTCGGAGCAGGTCGAGCAGTTTTGGCAGGGGCAGTGTGTTGATGACATCTTTGGCTTCGGCCCACCCGCGCCGGGCCACCCCCACGCCGTACGGCATGTGCTGGAGGTGCGCGACGGTGTGTGAGTCGCTCCCGATCGCCAGGCGGGCGCCGCGCTCCCTGGCCAGCCTGACATGCGTATCCTTGAGGTCGAGCCGATCCGGGTACGCGTCGATCTCGAGCACGGTGCCGGTCCGAATCGCCGTCTCAACGATGACCTCGATGTCGACCTCGTACGGATCGCGCTGACCGAGCTTGCGGCCGGTGGGATGGCCCAGGATGTCGACGTGCTCGTTTTCCATCGCGCGCACAATGCGCCGGGTCATCTCGTCGCGGCCCATCTTGAACCGGGAGTGCACCGCCGCGATCACGACGTCGAGGTCGGCGAGCAGGTCGTCGGGGTAGTCTACCGAGCCGTCGGCCTGGATCTCGCACTCCGTGCCGATGAGCACCGCGAACCCCAGGCGATCGGCCAGCGCCCGGACCTCCGTGATATTTCGGCGCAGGCCTTCGACAGACGGTCCTTTGAGAAACTTCTGCGAATCCGAGTGGTCGGTGATGCAGATGTATTCGTAGCCGAGCGCCTGGGCGGCCTTCGCCATCCGCTCGGCGGTATCGTTCCCATCGCTCCAGGTCGTGTGCATGTGGAGGTCACCGCGGATGTCCTTTACTTCGATCAGCGTGGGCAACCGGCCGGCGAGCGCCGCGTCGATCTCGCCCTCATCTTCGCGCAGCTCGGGCGGGATCCACGGCACGCCGACCGCGCGATAGACATCGGCTTCGCTGCGCGCGGCGACACGCTTGCCATCGGCAACCCGCCACACGCCGTATTCGTTCACCTTGAGGCCACGCCGCACGGCCCGCTCCCGCAGCGCGACGTTGTGCTCCTTGCTGCCGGTGAAGTACTGCAGCGCGGCCCCGAAGGCCGCCGGCTCCACGACGCGTACGTCCGCCTGCACGCCGACGTCGAGGATGACGCTCGACCTCGTTGGCCCTCTGCCCAACACCTGCGTGACCTGAGGCGCGCCGGCGAACGCATCCATCACCGCATCCGGTTTCTTACTCGTCACCAGGATGTCGATATCGCCGACCGTGTCCTTCATGCGGCGGAGACTACCGGCCAGACCGATGTCTTTGACGCCGGGGACCTCGCGCAGCCGCTCGACCAGCGCCGCTGCGACCGGGAGCACGACGCCCAGCAGCTGTCGTCCGGCCCCGCGGCGCACCATGGCGATGCCCTTGAGGATATTCTCCTCCGTCTTGGCGCCCATGCGCGGCAGATCGCGGATGCGGCCGTCCCTGGCCGCGGCTTCCAGCTCATCGATCGTGCTGATCCCGAGCTGCTGGTGCAGCATCAGCGCGGTCTTCGGCCCGACCTCGGGAACGGCCATCAGCGCGGGAAGCCCGGCCGGCAGCGTCGCGACCAGATCCTCATAGGCCTTCATCGTGCCGGTGGCGAGGAACTCACCGATCTTCTCGGCCGTCGCGCTGCCGATCCCGGGGATGCCGGTCAGTCCGCCGCGCGCGGCAACCGCGGCGATGTCTTCGGTGAGGCCCTCGACGGCGCGGGCGGCACGGCGGTAGGCGTTGATCCGAAACACCGACTCGCCCTTGATCTCGAGCATATCGGCGATCTGCGCGAACCGCTGGGCGACGGCCCGGTTCTGCATCGCTAGAACTTATGATCGGGCCCGACCGGCGGGAATTTGATGGGGCTGGCGGACCGCAGTCCCTGGATGCCCGCGCGCTGGAGGTCGGCCACGCCCCGCGCGATCGAGGATCGCTCGACATCCGCCGTCATGGCCCCGGAGAACGGCGAGGCCAGAAGGATGCCTACCAGCGCCGCGGAGGCCGCAAGCGCCTTGAGCAGCCCCGTGAAGACGCCGATGGACTGGGCCAGCATGCTCGGCCGCTTGCCGCCGGGAAGGAGATTGATGATGAGCGAGAGCACGATGTAGGCCATCAGGAACGGCAGGACAAACCCGACCATCCGCGCCCACCGGGCGAAGTCCTCGGCGGACAGTTCCCTCGGTTTGATGTTCGCTGTCAGAGCCCCAGCGATGCCTTGGCCCAGGCTGGGCAGCAGCATGGCCGCGATGATGTACGACGCGACGATGGCAAGAGCGCCGAAGAAGGCGGCGGCTCCTCCTTTCAGCACGCCCTGGAGGAGGAACCAGATGGTCATAGCGACGATGAGCCAGTCAAGCCAGGTCATGGGCGAGCCTCCTCTCGCGCGATTCTCTCCGTGCTGTTCCCCGTGCGCCAATCCCCCCTAGGTACGGATCCTGACCGGCAGCCGCGCCGGCAGCCGTTCGTGAATGAGGCGCATCATCGCCTCGACTTCCTCACCCGTCAGCGTGCGGTCCGGCGCCCGCAGGGTCAGCGCATACGCCAGGTTGCGCTCGCCCGCATCCAGCGGCGGACCCTCGTACACATCGAAGAGTTCGACGGATTCGAGCATGCTCCCCGCGCTCTCCCGCAGCGCGGCTTCGACCGCCGCATGGGGCAGGGTCTGCGGCGCGACGACAGCCACGTCCCGCCGCACCGCGGGGTAGCGCGGCAGCCCGGTAAAGCGCGGCTGCAGCACGGCCCGCGCCAGCACCGCCTCGAGATCGATCTCGGCCACAAAGGTTCGATCGGGGAGATCGAAGCGCGCGCCGACATCGGGATGCAGCTCGCCGAGTGAGCCGGCGATCTGGCCGTCGAGCATCACCCGTCCGGCACGTGCGGGGTGCAGCCAGGGCGGGCCGCCGGCCTGGACCGCAAGCGTTCCGATCCGTAGCTCGGTAGCCAGGGTCTCGACGATGCCTTTCAAATGATAATACGTTGCCTCGCGGTGGGCGGGACCGTCCCAGTCGCCGACAAGCCAGCGTCCGTGCAGGGCAATCGCCAGGCTGCGACGCTCTTCGACCGACGTCGGTGTCCCCTCTACGGCCGCCCCATCTCGGATGCCCGCCACTCCCGGCCCGGCGCGGAATACCCGGCCAATCTCGAACAGATGCACGCTCTCTCGACGGCGGCTCACGTTGACCCGAACAGCCTCGAGCAGACCCGGGAGCACCGCCGGCCGCAGGTGCGTGTGCTCCGCGGTGAAGGGATTGAGCAGGGGCACAGGACGCCGCCAGGGATCATCGGCCTCGAGGCCGAGACGGTCGAGCAGGCGTGGAGTGATGAGAGAGATCGTGATCGCCTCGGTCAGTCCCGCGCGCACGAGCACGTCGCGCGCGGCCGCCTCTGCGGTCAGCCCCGCGGCGCGGCCCCCCGCATGCGTGACTTCGACCGGCATCGCCTCGGGAATTCTGTCATATCCCACATGCCGGGCGATCTCCTCAATAAGGTCCGCTTCGCGCTCGAGATCGAGACGGCCTGGTGGTGGGATGACCCGGAGTGTTTCCCCGGCGGCTTCGATGGCGCAGCCCAGCCGGCGCAGGATGTCGACCGATCGGTCGGGGTCCACCGCCATCCCCAGGATCCGATGGACGCGCGCCGGCCGCAACACGATGACAGGGGATGGCACTTTGCGGGGGTACACGTCGAGGGGCTCATCCAGGATTCTCCCGCCGGCGACTTCCGTGATCAGTGCCGCCGCGCGCCTCGCCGCGTCCAGGGCAATCCGCCGGTCGAGACCACGCTCAAATCGCGTGCTGGACTCGGTCCGCACGCCGAGACGCCGGCTGGTCCGGCGGATCTGCGCCGGCGCCCAGGACGCCGCTTCCAGCAGCACTCGCGTGGTCCCCTCGCGAATTTCCGTATCGGCGCCGCCGATAATGCCGGCGACGGCTGTGGCCCGGTCGGCGTCGGCAACCACCAGCGTGTGGGCATCGAGCGTTCGCTCGACGCCGTCCAGCGTCACGAGCCGCTCACCAGGACGGGCCCGACGGACGACGAGCCGCCGTCCCTCGAGGCGGTCGAGGTCGAACGCGTGCATGGGCTGGCCGACTTCGAGCATGACGTAGTTCGTGACGTCCACGATATTGTTGATGCTGCGGATTCCGCCGAGCTCGAGGCGCCGTTGCATCCAATCGGGGGACGGGTCGACGTGCACGTCGTCGATCACGTGCGCGGTGAAGCGGGGGCACAAGTCGGGCTCGTCGATCGAGACCTGCGTGACGGACGAGGTAGCCGGTGACGTTGTGTTGGCCACCACGGGAGGCACGCGCGTGTCGAGTTCCCACGCGGCGCCAATCTCCCGGGCGACGCCAAGGATGCTCAACAGGTCGGGACGGTTAGAGGCGATCTCCAAATCCAGCACGAGATCGTCCCCCACGCGCTCGGGCGACTCATGGCCGAAGCCGAGCATCGCGAGGCGGTCGAGCAGCGGCTGAGGATCCGACGCCAGGGCGGCAAATGCCCGCTCTTCGGGTGACAGGTACTCGTCCAGCCAGGACAGGGGCACGCGCATGGCGTAGGCTCCTCAGAACTGCGTGAGCAGCAAAAGATCATTCTCCCACAGGAGGCGGATGTCCGGAATCCCGTACCGCACCATCGCCGGCCGGTCGACACCCAGGCCAAATGCGAACGCTGAGTAGCGCTCGGGGTCAATCCCTCCCATCTCCAGCACGCGCGGATGGAACATCCCGCAGCCGCCGAGCTCGAGCCACCGCCCGCCGAAGGTCACGGCCAGTTCGGCGCTGGGCTCGGTGAACGGGAAGTAGCCGGGCTGAAAACGCGCCTGCGTGCCGGCCCCGAACATCTCTCGGGCGAACGCCGTCAAGACGCCTTTGAGATCGGCGAACGTAATGGCCTCACCGACCATGAACCCGTCCACCTGGTGGAAGACCGGCATGTGCGTGGCGTCGACCGCGTCGCGACGGTAACACCGCCCGCTCGTGAGGATGCGCATCGGCGGGCGGCGACCCACCATCACACGCGCATCGACCACAGTCGTCTGGGTCCGCAGCAGCAGTTCCTTGTCGAGATAAAACGTGTCCTGATTATCCCGGGCCGCGTGGTCGGGCGGCATGTTCAGGCGCTGGAAGTTGTATTCGTCCGTCTCGATTTCGGTACCGTCGACCACGTCAAACCCAAGCGAGATGAAGATCTGTTCCATCTCATCCAGCGTGCGACGCAGCACGTGCCGGCGGCCGATGGGCCCTCTCCGGCCGGGCAGGGTGACGTCGAGGCGTTCGGCCTCGAGGCGCGCCGCGCTCGTTGAGGCCGCCAGCACAGCCTCCCGCGCCTGGAGCGCCGCCTCCAGCGCCTCGCGTGCCTGGTTCAGGCGGGCACCGAACGCCGCGCGCTCCCTCGGTCCACGCTGTGGGAGTGTCTGCATCAGCGCCGCGATCTTTCCTCTTCGGCCGAGCACGCCGGTGCGCAGCGCGCCAAGATCCTCCGGCGTCGCCGCGGTCCGCAGCGCGGCCATGGTCTCTTCCACCACACGATCGAGTTCGTCTATCATCGTCGCAGCCCTCAAGAAAAGGGACAAGCGCCCTCGCCCCAGGGGCGAAAGCGCTCGCTTCCGCGGTACCACCCTCATCCGCCGGCCGCTCAAGGGCCGGTGCTTTCTCCCGTGTATCGGCGGGATCACCCGGCCGGGTCTACTGACGCTGGGCGCGTTCGACCCGACGGCTCCGGAGCGAACTTCCCGTCGGTTCGTCCTCGAGGGGGTTTGCAGTCCAGCGGCCCCCACTCCCTGCCCCGCGCGTCCTACCGACCCGCGGGTGCGAGGTCTTCGACGGTACTCCTCTCCGTCATCGCCTGTCCGGCGTCAGTTCAGCGAGAGCCACCGAACGAGCACCGGGCCACGCCAGCGGCGCCGATACCCAAGATACGCCCAGATGGACCCTGTCGCCTCGAACAGACGCCAGCACAACTCTGCCGACCAGCCTGGTTCCACTACATTCCCCCGTCGGCACGCGGCCGGTGCTCGCACTCAGCGCGGAAAACCCGCGACAGATCAGCGTTTTCCGTCACGCGATGGCGCGAGTATAGCACACGTCGCGCGAATCTGGCAAGCAAATGTATTCGGTCGGACCGAGTTGGTGCGCGGCTGTCCATTCTTCCGATGGTAGGGCCTAGGGCTTGCGTGCCAGAATTGAAAGGCGATTCCCCCAGGGATCCCTGATCTGAGCTTGATCCCCGTACGCCTGATGCTGAACTTCGCCGACTTGAGTGAAGCCGGCTTCACAGGCGCGGTTGAGTGACGTAGTGATGTCATCCACGGTGATGGACACGACGGCTCCGAAACGCACAGGCTCCACGGATGAGGTCTCCTTGATTGCGGTGTCGAGGTGAAGAGCGAGGTCGCCGCCGTCGAGATGAAATCGCACCCAGTCTTCGTCTAAGGAAGAAGGAGAAGTGCCCAGAAAGCTGGAGTAGATGCGCGTTGCCTTGTGGATATCGCCGACGTAGTAGAAGCTGACGCCAATCTTCATTAGAGGCCCCCGCGGCGTCTGACTTCGTACAGCAGCAGCGCGGCGGCCACAGCGACGTTCAGGGACTCGATTGGTCCAACGAGGGGAATCCGCACGCGCACTCCTGAGCTCATCCACCCGGGATCGGGCCCCGACGCCTCGTTGCCGACCACGATCGCGACCGGAGGATCGACGCGCGCCTCCGTGTAGTCCACCGTCCCCCGTGGGTCGGCGACGACAATGCGCACGGCCCGGGCGGCCAGCGTCGCGCGCAGCGCGGTGCCGTCAATGCTCAGGATCGGGATGCGGAACGCGGCTCCCGCGGTGCCGCGTAGGACCTTGGGCAGGAACGGATCGACGGTACGGTCGGTCACGGCGACCGCCGTGGCGCCCGCCGCAGCCGCCGTCCGGATCATCGTCCCAATGTTCCCCGGGTCCTGAATCCGATCCGCCACCAGCAGAAGCAGGTTCGGGGCGCGGAGGATCGCCTCATCCGCCAACTCCGGCCGCCTGGCGACCGCGACGATGCCCTGCACCGCCTCCACCTGGCTGGCCGCCTGCACGACGCGCGGTGCGGCCTCATGCACGCGCGCCCCCGCCGAGCGCAACCGCGTCACCAGCGCCGCGACGCGCGGAGGAGGGTCCGCGGCGACCAGAGCGGCCTCCACAGTGATCCCCGCAGCGAGGGCTTCGTCAATCACCCGGAGGCCGTCCAAGAGGATGCGGCGGTCGGGATCGCGTCGGGGAGATTGCCCCAGGCGCCTCAGCAACTGGACGAGCGGATGGCGCGTCGAGGTGATCACTCGACGCCGGGTCAGAGGACTGATTCGAGTTTGCTGAGCTGACGGTTCTCCCCGACGACGACAAGCACATCGCCGTTTTTCAAGGGCGTGTCGGCGCCGGGCGAGATCAGCAGCTGACCATCCCGGCGGATGAGCAGCACGCTCACGCCGTACTTGGCTCGGAGGTCCAGCTGGCCGAGCGTCTGTCCGGCCAAACGGTCGGAGACGCTCAACTCTTCAATGGAGAACGTCGGTGACACTTCAAGATAGTCGAGCACGCTGGGGGACGCCAGGGTGTGGGCGACGCGGATGCCCATGTCGCGCTCGGGATGGACCACGACGTCGGCGCCCACGCGCTCGAGCACCTTCGCCTGCCGGCTGTCGACCGCCTTGGCCACGATCCTCTTACAGCCGAGCTCCTTGAGCACGAGGGTGGTGAGAATGCTCTCCTCGATCGAGTTGCCGATCGCCACGACGACGGCGTCGAAGTTCGTGATGCCGACGCCTCCCAGGGCATCGGCTTCGGTAGCGTCGATCTGGACGGCGTGGGTCACCTCGTCGGCGATCTCGCCCAGCGGTTCCTCGGCTTTGTCGATCGCCATCACCTGATGCCCGAGCTGGTGGAGGGTCGTCGCGACGCTCCGGCCAAATCGTCCCATCCCGATCACGGCATACTGGCCCATTCTCGTCTCCTATGACTCCCCGCGGAACTCGTCCGGGGAGAGACTGCGTGCGTCCGGCGTCTGCGCATGCCTAGCCGATGAAGAGCCGCTCCTCAGGATACCGAATGCGTGGCATCCGCTCGCGGCGGGTCAATCCAAAGGCGAGCGTCAGCAGCCCCACGCGGCCGCTGAACATGGTCGCCATGACGATGATGCGTCCCAGCGGCGAGAGCTCCGGCGTCAGTCCGGTCGTCAGCCCTACCGTACCGAAGGCGGAGGTGACCTCGAACAGCGCCGGGAGGAAATCCACCCCCTCCACCTGCACCAGCAGCGCGGCCATCGTGATCACGAAGGCGACCGAGACGAGCGCGATCGTCACGGCTTTGTAGACGACAAACACGGGAAGCCGCCGGCGAAACATCGTCGGATCGCCGGTCCCCCGAATGATGCTGAGGATAACCGCCAGCGGGGCGATGAAGGTAGTGGTCTTGATGCCGCCGCCCGTCCCGCCCGGCGACGCCCCGATGAACATCAGGGCGACAAGCAGCACCAGGGTTGGCTGGGTCAGCGACCCGATGTCGACCGTCGAGAACCCGGCGGTTCTGGGCGTGACGGCCTGGAAGAACGACGCCAGGATGCGCGCCGGGATCGAGAGGCCACCCAGGCTCCTTGGACTCGTGAACTCGAGCAGGCCGATCAGGATGGCCCCAATGCCGATCAACGCCCCGGTGGTGAGCAAGACGGTCTTCGAGTGCAGCGTCAACCGTCGAGCACCCAGGTCGAAGAGGACCGAAAAGCCGAGGCCACCGACGATGATCAGGCCGGCCATGGTCAGGATGACGACCGGGTCGCCAGCGTAGGCGGTCAGGCTCCGGAACCCGCCCATCAGATGGAAGCCGGCGTTGTTGAATGCCGAGATGCTGTGGAAGATGCCCAGATAGATCGCCCGCCCAACAGGGAGCTCGCGCAACCACCGCAGCGTCAGCACGATCGCGCCCGTCGCCTCGATCGCCAGCGCCAGGATCACGATCCGCCGGGTGAACCGCACGACCCCGCCCATCTCGTACAGGTTGTGGGCCTGGGTCATGATCACGCGCTCGCGCAGCCCGATCCGCCATCCCAAGATCAGCGCCAGCAAGGCCCAGGAGGTCATATACCCAAATCCGCCGATCTGGATGAGGAACATGATGACGAGCTCGCCGAAGGGAGAGTAGTGGTCGGCGGTATCAACCACGACGAGCCCGGTCACACATGTCGCGGAAGTGGCGGTAAACAGGGCGGTGAGGAAGGGCGTGGGACGGCCCGATTCAGAGGCGATCGGCAGGCTCAGCAGCACCCCGCCCGTCAGAATGAGGGCGGCAAAGCCAAGGATGACGGTCTGGGCGGGGCTGAGTGTCGGCCGGAGCGTCGCGAGGCGTCGCGGAAGGACCAGGGTCCGGGCCATCGGCCTCGGCTAGGTGCCCAGACGCTCCTTGGCCCGTGCCACCAGCGCGTCAAAGGCCGCCGGGTCGCGCACCGCCAGGTCGGCGAGCACCTTACGGTTCACGGCGATGCCGGCCTTGCGAAGTCCGCTGATCAGGCGGCTGTAGGACACCCCACTGCCACGGGCGGCGGCGTTGATGCGTGTGACCCAGAGGCGCCGGAACTGCCGCTTCCTGAGGCGCCGGTCGACCAGGGCCCGTGCCAGCGCACGGGTGACGTATTGATTGGCAAGCTTGTACCAGCGACTCTTCGCGCCGCGAAATCCGCGCGCGAGGCGGAGGATCTTTTTGTGCCGGCGCCGCACAGTGACGCCGCGTTTCACTCGTGCCATGACCCTCCCACCTTCCGTGGCCGACGTGCGGGCCCACTAGGAGCCGGGCAGGAGTCTCCGCACCCCCGCCTGATCGGCTGGGGCGACGGGAACGGTGCCGCGGAGGGAGCGCCGACGCTTGGGGCGCTTCTTCACTTTCAGATGACCGGCGTGCTGTCGACCGTGCCTCAGCTTTCCCGATCCCGTCACGCCGATGCGCTTGGCCGTTCCCTGGTGCCGCTTGGTTTTCACGAGTGTGACTCCGGCCTCAGGATCCTTTCTTGGGGGTCAGGATCATGATCATGTTGCGTCCTTCGAGCATCGGCATCCGCTCGACGAGTCCCACATCCGCGACGGTCTGCGCGAGCCGCACCAGCAGCACCTCACCGACCTTAGGGTGGGCCATTTCACGTCCCCGAAACCACATCGCCACCCGAACCTTGTTGCCATCCTTCAAGAACTCTTGGACCTGCCGGGCCTTGACCTGGAAGTCGTGCTCGCCGATCTTTGGGCTCATCCGCATCCCTTTGAGATCGGCGGCCCGCGACTTCCGGTGCGCGTCGCGGTCCCGCTTGCTCTGCTCGTACTTGTACCGCCCGAAGTCCATGATCTTGGCTACGGGCGGGGTGGCGGTTGGAGCGATCTCGACCAGATCCAGCCCGTCTTCCTGGGCCCGCGCCAGCGCGTCCCGCGTGGGTACGACCCCAAGCTGCTCCCCATCGCGGCCGATCAGCCGAACGTCACGCGCTCGGATCCGCTCGTTAATCCTGATGTCGCGCTCGATACTCTGTCGCCCTCCTCACCTGATGTTGCAGCGCCGGGCCGGCGGCGGGTAAAGTAAAACAGGGACGGCAGATGCCATCCCCGCGATTGCTACGGCCGCGGCGACCCGAGACGCACCACCGTCAGGACGGGCACTCGGGTGAGAAGCGGATGGCTTCTACTTCCAGCCGCACGACTCTGCGGAGTATAGCATCGGGGGTCGAGAGCGTCAATGTTATTGTTATAATGAGGCGTATGCGCGGGCTGCCCCCCGCTCCTCGGGCTTCCTTCTCCCCTCTGGCCGCCCTCGGCGGAATCGTTCTGCATGGGCTCGCGCAGACCGGCAGCGCGTCCCTGATGCTGGCCTCGGCCTTTCGGTGGATCTTACGGGGACATCTCGAGCTGAGCCAATCGATCATCCAGATCAGTCGCATCGGCGCGGGGTCGGTGGGACTCATCTTCGTCACCGGACTCTTCTCCGGGATGGTCCTGGCGCTCCAGTCGTCCCGCCAGTTGATCGAGTTCGGCGCAGAGGCGTTCATCGGCGGGCTGGTCGGTCTCTCCCTGGCCCGGGAGGCCGGGCCGGTCTTTACGGCCATTGTCGTGGCCGGACGGGCGGGCGCGGGCATGGCGGCGGAGATCGGGACCATGAACGTGACCGAGCAGGTCGATGCCCTTCGTGTCCTGGCCACGGACCCCGTACGGTATCTCGTCGTGCCCCGCCTCGTCGCGGCGGCGTTCGCGCTTCCGGTCCTGACGATTTTCGCCAACCTCGTCGGCGGGATCGGCGGGTACGCCGTGGCCACGTCCATAGCCGGCATCAACAGCGACCAGTATGTGGCGGCGGTGCAGCGGTTCGTTCTTCCCTATGACCTGCTCGCCGGGCTCATCAAGACGGTCTTCTTCGGCCTCATCATCGCAGCGGTCGGCTGCTTCCGGGGGCTGCATGCCTCGGGCGGCGCCGACGGCGTCGGCCGTGCCACCACCGGCGCCGTCGTCGCGGCGATCGCGTGGATCCTTGTGGTGAACTATTTCCTCGACCTCATCCTCTTCACCTGAGCGGCCGCCCGTGAGTCTGGTGACGCCCTCCACGTCCCTGCCGCAGCCGGTCTACGAACCTGGCGAGACGGTCGTGGCCGTGCGCGATCTGTGGAAGTCGTTCCACGACCACGTGGTGCTCGCCGGCCTCTCCATCGAGGTGCGGCGCAAAGAGATTCAGGTCATCATGGGGGCAAGCGGCTCCGGCAAAAGCGTCCTGCTTCGGCACCTGGTCGGCCTCCTGCGGCCGGACCGCGGACAGGTGATGGTCCTCGGCCAGCCGGTTCACACGCTGGACGGACCCGCGCTCGACGCCCTGCGTGTGCAGATCGGCATGGTCTTTCAGTCGGCGGCTCTGTTCGACTCGCTCTCGGTAGGAGAGAACGTGGCGTTTCCATTGCGGCGGCACACCCGCGAGTCCGACGCCGAGATCACCCGTAGGGTCAGCGAGCTGCTCGCGCTAGTCGAGCTGGAGGGGATTGAAGCGAAGATGCCCTCAGAGCTGTCAGGGGGGATGCGCAAGCGCGTCGGCGTAGCGCGCGCCCTGGCGCTTCGGCCGTCGTTGATCCTCTACGACGAGCCCACCGGCGGACTCGATCCGGTAACGGGACGAACGGTAGATGACCTGATCCTGAGGCTGCGGAAGGAACTGGGGGGCACCGCGATCGTAGTCACGCACGATCTGGACAGCGCCAGGCTGCTTGGCGACCGCTTCGCGGTGATGGAGGACGGGAGGTTCGCCGCTACCGGAACCTGGGACGAGATCGCCGCCTCCAGGGACCCGTTCGTCCACCGCTTCCTGACGAGCATGCCGAGGTGACGCGGGCATGACGACCGAGACCAAGGCCGGGCTGTTCACCGTCATCGGGATCGCCATCCTGCTGGCGTCGATGATCCTGCTGCGCGGCGGCTTTCAGCTTCGCGAGCGCGGCTACGAGCTCAAGCTGCGCATGACCAACGCCGCGGGGATCACGACCGGCGCCCCGGTGCTGATGGCCGGCGTCGAGGTCGGACGGGTGAAGCGCCTGGGCCTGACCCCGGAGCGCCGCGCCGAGCTCACGCTCCGTATTCGCGAGGGCGTGACGATCCCCACCGGGTCGCGCTTTGCCACCGCGACCGCGGGCGTGCTCGGCGATCGGTACGTCGCGATTACACCGGGGCCACCTGACGCCGCACCGATCCCGCCTGACAGTGTCGTCCTGGGCAGCGATCCCCTCACACTGGAGCAGCTCTTCGACCGGCTCACGGTGGTCGCGCAGCGGGCCGAGCAGACGCTTGTCAGCATCAACCGCCTGGTCGGCGACCCTGCCCTCCGCTCAGACATCGCCGAAACGGTGCGCAACACCCGTGAGGCCACCGCGGTGATACGTCAGGCCGCCGCGAACGTCGAGCGGATGACCCAGGCGCTCGACCGCACTGTCGCCACGGACGTTCCGGCGATCGCGCGGGAGCTGCGGGCCATGGCGGGCGATCTCGCCGGGGCGGCGAGAGAGATCCGAACGATGGTCCGGGACGTCTCGGCCGACGGCGACACGGCCCGGCAGATCCGGGAAACGCTCGGCAGCGTGCAACGCACGACGGCGCGGATCGACAAGATGGCCCAGGACCTCTCGGGCCTGGTGAATGAGGAGCAGGTCCGCTCGATCAGAAGGACGATTTCCGAGGCGCAATCAGCGGTCTCAGAAGCGCGGCAGGGCCTGACGGATGCACGGCAGGGCGTCGCGGAGGTCCGCCAGGGCGTCGCGGAAGCGCGCGCGGTGGTCGGCCGCGCCGGGGCGGTGATCGACCGGGTGAACAAGCTCATTCCCGAGCGGCTGAGCGATGTTCCGGGTCTGGGTCTCCGGGCGGTCCTGCGGCTCGACTACGAGCTCTGGTACGCCGGGACCCGGGCCGGACATGATGTCCGGCTCTCGCTCCTACCGACGGGCCCCCGGCAGTACATTTTCACCTGGCGCGACATCGGATTCGGCAACCGGCTCGGCCTGCAGGTCGGCCAGCGGCTGGAAAACTCGCCCCTGACGGTGCGCTACGGGCTCATCGACGGACAGATCGGTGCCGGGCTCGACTACGGAACGGCGCCGGGGGTAGTGCACTCGGTCGACCTCTACAACATTAACTCGCTCACGCTCAACGTCTATACCTACTACTTCCTCAGCAACGAGTACGCCATCTCGCTGCGCGGCACGAACCTCCTGCACCAGCCCACCTTGGGGATCGGCGTCCTCCGCCGGTTCTAGCCCGCCAGGAAAAGACAGAGAGCACTGCGCGCGCAGTGCTCCCCAACGTGCCTCGTTCGTGTCTTACTTCTTCTTCTTGGCCTTCTTCTTCGCCATTTGAGCCCTGCCTCCCCTCTCGCGCCGACGTCGGAGCCGGATCATTTCGTCCGCCCCGTCTTCGGGATGCGAATATTCGCTCACCGAAGAATTTTTCCTGCTGATTTCATCTATGCACAGAAAAAAAATTTCTCAGACATATTGTGTCACCGCTCGCACGCGCTCTCGTGCCGATATCAGAGCACTGGACTCGGGAAGAACTTATGGCAGGCCCAACACGGCGCGAAACGCTTCGACGACGACCGGGACATCATCGAGCGACACGTGCCGGTTGGTCACCAACCGCATCCTGTGGGGTCCCGTGACGCCGACCTTCACGCCACGGCTGCGGAGTTCGCCTGCCAGCTTCCGGGCGTCGCGGTCACCGAGATCCAAGCGGACGATGTTGGACTGCACCCGCGCAAGGTCGATCGACAGCCCCGGCAGCGCGGAGAGCGCTTCGGCCAGCGCTCGGGCCACGCGGTGGTCGTCGGCCAGGCGGTCCACCATCTGCTCCAGCGCCACGATGCCGGCCGCGGCGAGCACGCCGGCCTGGCGCATCCCACCGCCGACCATCTTGCGGAAGCGCCGCGCACGGCCGATGAAGTCGGCGTCGCCGCACAGCACCGATCCGACCGGGGCTGAGAGGGCTTTCGACACGCAGAACGTCACCGAATCCACATTCGCGGCCAGACGGCTGGCCGGCACGCCCAGGGCAACGACGGCGTTGAACAGCCGCGCGCCGTCCAGATGCACCTTGACCCCGTGCCGGTGCGCGGCGGCGGCGAGGTCGTCAATCTGCTCGGCCGTCGCCACGGTGCCGCCGTGGCGGTTGTGCGTGTTCTCGATGACGACCAGACGTGTGGGCGGGAAGTGCACGTCCGGCGGGCGCAGGGCGGCTTCAAACTGCGACGGGCTGATGATCCCCCACTCGGTGAGCAGCGGCCGCGGATGACAGCCGGCAACAGCGGTCAACGCACCGGACTCGTGCAGGTACGTGTGCGCCTCGGAGTCGAGGATCACCTCGTCGCCCTTCTGGGTGTGGCTCATCACCGCGACGAGGTTGGCCATGGTGCCGGTGGGCACAAAGACGGCCGCGGCCTTCCCTGTGCGCTGGGCTGAAAGGGCTTCCAATGCATTAACCGTAGGATCTTCCCCGTAGACGTCGTCGCCGACCTCGGCGCGGGCCATGGCCTCACGCATCGCGTCGGTCGGCTGCGTAACGGTGTCGCTGCGGAGGTCGATGACGCGGCGCGCGGTCTCTGCGGCGGGCGCGCGGCCCGGTCCGGCGGCCGGCTGCTGCGCGACGGTTCGGGCGCCGGCTCCCCCGGAGCGACCCGCGTCTCTAGACTTCATGAGACCGACTCGCCGCGTACATGCCGATGCCGCGTCCGGCAACCGCGGATCCCACGTAGGCCATCACGATGAACATCGCAAACTTGATGCCGAACGTGACAAGCGCACCGCTGGCCTCCACGACCCGGCGATCGCCCGTGAGCTGTCCCAGGACACCGGCGCCGATCAGATCGCGATAGGCCAGCAAGAAGACGACGACCAGGAACACGATCCCCATCAGAAAGACGGCGATCCCCAGCCACTTGCCCGAGCCATCTTCATCGGAACGACCCATCTGCATGCGTTGCCTCCCCAGGTGCGACGACTACCTGCAAGCGCGTGTCTGCGCGGTGGGCGCTTACCCGTGCGCGGCTGCAAGAGCCGCGCCGCAGCGGCAGGTGCGCTCGGCCGGGATCGCGGCGATGATGCTCACAAGCAGCTCACGCAGCCGGCCCAGGTTCGCGCCGAACTGACGCAGCACCTCTTCGGCGCTCACCGGCGACGCGGAGGGATCGCCTGCCACGCCCACGTCGTAGTCGGTGATCAGCGAGATGTTCAGATAGCAGAGCTCAGCTTCCCGCGCGAGCATGACCTCGGGATACTGCGTCATGTTGATGACTTCCCATCCCGCCGCGCAAAACCACCGGCTCTCCGAGCGCGTCGAGAAACGCGGGCCCTGAATGACGACGACCGTGCCGGTCTGATGCGCCGGATAGCCGAGCCGCTGGACGCTTTTCCACGCCACCTCCCGCAGCTGCGGGCAGTACGGATCGGCCGGGCTGACGTGCATGACCTCCGGACCATCGAAGAATGTATCCCGCCGGCCGCTCGTGCGGTCCACGAACTGATCGCACAGCACGAACTCCCCGGGACGGACCTGCGCCTTGAGGCTACCGGCCGCGCACGGCCCCAGCAGGCGCGTAACGCCGAGCGACTTCATCGCGGCGATGTTCGCCCGGTAGTTGATCATGTGCGGCGGCCACTGGTGCTTCCGGCCATGCCGCGGCAGAAACGCGACGCGACACCCGCCGAGCTCGCCGAGCGTGATGACGTCGCTGGGCGGTCCATAGGGCGTGTCGACCGTGACCTCGCGCGCGCCTTCGATCAGCGAGTAGAATCCCGAGCCGCCGAAGACGCCAATCTCTGCTTCGGGCATCTGGTCGGTCATTCTGTGGAAATGGAACTCGCTCCTTCAGAACGCTCACGGGTCTTGGTGGCGTTGATGACGTCACGGGCGATGGCGGGAAGAATCTCGGCCGCTTCGCCGTGGAGCGTGACCGCGGCGCGGTCATCAAACGGGGTGGGCTCGCGATTGACGATGATCAACCGCCCGCCGGCATCGAGAGTGTCTTCCGGCAGGGATGCCGCGGGATACACCTGGAGCGACGAGCCGACGATCAGCATCACATCGCTGCGACGCGCGGCCTCCTCAGCCGCCAGCCACGCACGCATCGGCAGCAGATCTTCGAACAGCACCACATTCGGCTTGAGGACGCCTGTGCAGTCGGCGCAGCGCGGGAGCATCTCCGCATCGAGCGCCGCGCGGATGACGCCGATCGGCCGCACCACCCCGCAGGCTGTGCAGACCGCTTCGCGCAGATTCCCGTGCACCTCGATGACCGTGCTCGACCCCGCGGCCTGGTGGAGCCCGTCCACATTCTGAGTGATGACAGCCGCAAGTCGCCGCGCGCGCTCCAGTGCGGCCAGCGCATCGTGTGCCGGGTTGGGCGCCGCCTGCGCCAGTACCTCGAGACGCGTGCGGTAGAACGCGTAGAACTCTTCCGGCTGCCGCTCGAACGCCGATCGGGAGGCCACCTTCATAGGATCAACATGTGCCCACACGCCGGTTGGCGACCGGAAGTCGGAGAGACCAGAGGCGGTGCTGACGCCCGCGCCGGTGAACGCGACGGCCCGTCGAGCGGCGCGCAGCAGCCCCGCAGCGGCGGCGATCGCTTCGGCGGCGGTCATGGCAGATCGGCCAGGCGTCCATCCGGGAGGAATGGCCAGTCGTCCGCGGGACCGACGGTCACGCCTTCCTGGCCGCGAATCGCATCGGCGACGGCCAAAGACGCACGCACGCGCTCCAGATGCAGCGTGTTGGGGATGCGCATGACCAGGGCCGACGCGCGGTCGGTGATCCCCAGGGTATCGAACGCGGCCTCAATTGCGTCGCGATCCGAAGCCAGCGTGATCGGGATGAACCCGCGCTGGAGATAGGTGCTGGTGATGATGTTGAGGTTGGTGGTCTTGCGGTCGATGGCGTCCACCAGGCGCTGCGTGGTCAGGTCGGCCAGGCCGATGCCCTGCGCGTTGCCCTCCGAGGCCGGCGCAAGGCGCAGGACAACGATGCGGCCAATGCGCGGAGCGGACGGCTCGGGGAGCCCGGCGATGCGCCAGCGGCCGATGACATTCGTATCCATCCCGGTGCCTGAATAGGTCTTGCTGATCTCGTCCACGACCAGCACGTCCAGGTCGTCTACCGGAAGCCGCGGCAGAAACGCCTGAGCCTGGGCGAAGAGCGGGAGCTCGCGCTCGATAATCGCTTCGGGCGGGACCGCCTCGATGATCGCGGTCTCATCGTACGCGTTCTCGACGATCGCCACGCCGCCGACGACGACGCCGCGGTCGAGGTAGACTTGCGCGATGGCACGGATGGCGGCGGCCATCTCGGTGGGACCCTGCCGGTGGATCTGCGCGGCCCCCTCTACCTTCCCCAGGCCGACGCCGAGCATCTTCATCAGACCGCTGCCGAAGGGCTCGCCAAACGCCGTGTGCGGTTTGATCCGGTTGACGACGAGGATGCCATCGCACGATGCGGCGACGCGATCGCAGTATGCGGTCAGACCCGCGGGCGTGCGTCCAAGTGTGACGATTTCCATGAAGGTGGAGATCGGCGCGCCGACGGCCGCCTCTGTGATGCCCAGATGCTTCAGGACGCGGCGCTGCCCATCGGCGGTCCCGCCGCCGTGGCTGCCCATGGCCGCAATCACGATCGGCTCCGCGCCGCAGCGGCGGAGATGCGCGACCGCAGCGCGCAGGACAGGCACGATGTCGCGGATGCCGCGGGAGCCTGCCGTGACCGCGATCCGCTTCCCTCGAACCCGTGCCGCCAGGTCGAGGCCGGCCAGCGCGGCCTCGGTCGCGCGCTCGGGATCGTCGACGCGCGGCCGCGGCAGCCGCCGCTCGATGAGATGCATGGGCGGAAATGCGGACGCCACCGGCGTCGCTTCGAGGTGCGCCGTGACCGCGCCGTTCCCGCTCACCACGCCGCCTCGAAGAGCGCAAGCATCTCCTCGTAGCGTGTCGCTCGGGGGTTCACCAAGACGTTGCCGCTCACCATCGCGTCCTTCGTCATCGCCGGGATCCCCTCGCGTGTCACGCCGACATCTCGCAGCCGCTCTGGGATCCCCAGATCGCGGGCGAGCGTGCGCACCGCATCGACGGCGACCACCGAGGCCGCGCGCGGCGAGAGGCCATCCACCGATTCGCCCAACGCCGCCGCGACGGTCGGAAAGGTATCGAGGCACCCCGGCAGATTCCAGTCCATCACGTATGGGAGGAGCAGAGCGTTGGCGACGCCGTGCGGAACATCGAAGTGCGCGCCCACGGGATGCGACATCGCGTGCACGTTGCCCAGCCGTGTTCGTGTGAAGGCCATCGCCGCGAGCAGGCTGGCGAGCAGCATGTCTGTTCGGGCGTCGAGGTCGCGCCCGTTCGTGTACGCGCGACGCAGCGAGGCGCCGATCAGGCGGATCGCCTCGAGCGCCAGGGATTTGGCGATGGGATGATAGACCGTGTTCGTGTAGCACTCGACCGCATGCGTGAGCGCGTCCATGCCGGTGGCCGCGGTCAACGGTTGGGGCATGGTGAGGGTCAGGTCGGGATCGCACACGGCCGCCTGCGGGAGCAGGTGAGGGCTGCCGATCGGCATCTTGAACTTTCGCCCGCGGTCGGTGATCACCGAGAAGACCGTGACCTCGCTGCCCGTGCCGGCGGTGGTCGGAATGCAGACGAGCGGCGCGGTCGGTCCGGGCACTTTGCCGACACCCTCATAGAGCCCGATCGGTCCGGGGTGCGCGGCGAGCAGCGCGACGGCCTTGCCGACGTCCATCGAACTGCCACCGCCGACGGCGAGCACCCACTCGCAGCCGGCGCGCTTGTACGTTGCGGCGGCCCGCTCCGCGGTCTCGGCGCTGGGGTTGGGCTCGACATCGGCGGAGATCTCCGCGCGCCGGCCCGCCGCACCGAGCGCGGACGTCACCCGGTCGAGGATGCCGGCCGCGGCGACCCCGGGGTCGGACACCACCAGCACGCGTTCGCCGCATCTGCCGATCGCGTCGGACAACCGGCTCAGGCTTCCAGATCCAAAGATGATCTCGGTCGGGGCCTGATAGGTGAAGGTCGCTGATCGCACGGGCAGACTCCTCTCCGCGCGAGCATCGAGTGGCGCGGGCAGAGATCGAGTTCGCGCCGTAGTGCGGCTATTCCCTGCCGGTGCCTGGGGGTCCGTCGCCCTCGCCGCGCTGGCGCCGCAGCCGGGCGATATAGAGGCGGGCCGCGGCTTCCATGGACGACGCGCGCGCCGCGGCCTCGCCCGGATCCTCGATGCGCCAGCGGTCCGCCGCGGCGTACTCCGCGTCTTCGGCGACCTGTTGGGGAGGCGGTGCGCGTCGGATGAACGCCACCGCGGCGGCGAAGGCCCGTCCGAGCTGATACTCGATCGCCGGGATGCGCCGCAGCGCGACTTCGAGCACGAATCCCGCCAGGACTAAACCGGCGAACACCGGCCAGACGGGTCGGGAGCGGCGGGTCGGTGAGGCGGGAGGAGCGAGCGCCTCCGCGGGCGTTGAGATGACGCGGGCATCGGCGGCTTCAACGAGTTGTGAGATCGTCGCGCGGTTCAGTCCGACCTGACGCAGTTCGGGTGAGTAGGGCACGGCCAATGGGAGCACCGCCCGGCCGACGGGCCGGCCGCGGTCGGATGCAAGCACCGTGACCTGATACGCCCCGGCCTGGGGCAGCGGCAGTGTCGCTTCATACCACCCCGGTCGCGTCTGCGAGAGCGGCGCCCGCGCGGCCTCGCCGCGGTCGCCGAGCACCGCAACCCGCGCATCCCAGCCGATGATGGGGGTGCCGTCGCCGGTGCGCGCATCGAGCACGACACGCATGCGGTTGGCGTCGATATCGACATGCGCGTCCAGCGCGCCGGTCTCCCGGCTCATCGCCCAGCGGACCGCCTGCGACCAGAAGCGGGGCGCCTGCGCCCAGCGCGCCCACGCACCCGTCCAGCGTCCACGCGCGTCGGTCGTGATCGCGACCGCGCGGCCGAGGCCGTACGTCCACGTCGCCACGATCGGATCATCCTGATGCGAGACGACCGCCTGCTCGGCGGCCGGCTTCGGGGCGGTGGCCAGATAGCCGTGCACCTGCGGGAGGGCGCCCAGCGTCGCAAGAATGGCCGGTGCGCCCACGATGCGCGGGGTGAATGTCTCCTCGATGACGTATGCGCGCGTGGCGAGCAGCGCCTCCGCGGTAATGATCTGCGGAATGCCATACAGGTCGCGGGCCACATACGACCGGCCGCGTCCCCACGACGCGATGTTGCGCATGATCTCGACATCGGCGTCGCGCCCGATCCCCACCGTGCTGATCGTGATGCGCTCGTCGGCCATGGCGGTCGCCAGCCCGCGGAAGTCCCCGGGATCGGTCTGGCCGTCGGAGAGCACGATCACATGCTTGACCTTCGCCTCGGCGCGACGCAGCGCGTCCCGCGCGGCCTGCAGCGCAGGATACATGACGGTGCCGCCGCCGGCCTTGATACGGCTGACCGCATCGAGGATCCGCGTGCGCTGCGAGGCGGGCGTCATCGGTACGAGCCACCGAGGCGACTGATCGAACGCCACGATGCCGACCAGATCGCGCTCGCCCATCACGTCTACGACCGACTGCGCGGTCTCCTTGGCGAGCTCGACCTTGGCGAGTTCGCTTCCGAAACTGCCCATGCTGCCCGACGCGTCAATGACGAGCACGATGGCCATCGTGGGGATGGCCAGGCGGTGGCGTACGTCCATGCTCACCGGCAGGGCTTCTTCCAGCGCCGTGCCCGCGTATCCGCCGATCCCGAAGCTGTGGGCACCCCCGACGGCCATCAGTCCGCCGCCACCAAGACGCACATAGTCGCGCAGCGCCGCCATCTGTTGCGGAGTGAGCAGGAAACCCGGCACGTCATCGAGGACGACCGCCGCGATGCCTTGATAGGCCGCGGCCGACGCCGGAAGTGCAGCAGGTGACACGCGCCGTATCGTCAATCCCTGCGCTTCGAGCGCTTCGGCCAGCGGTCCCGGCGGCGTGCCTGCGTAGAGGACGAACGGCCGGCCCTGGACGAACGCCATCGCGAACGCGCGGTTGTTTCCCGGCTCGCCATCCGGCGTCGGCTCGATCGCGGCCTCGACGCGCAGCAGCCCCGCCTGCGTGGCCACGGGCTCCAGCGTGACGTGCGTGCGGCCTGGGCGCAGGCGCAGTTCGCGCGCGAGCAGGAGCGTGCCGTTGCCGCGCACGCGCAGTGAGGCCTCCGCCGCCGCGGTCGCGCGAAGGGTCACGACGACCGGCACCTGCTCGCCGATCGCGATCGCCGCCGGCATCGTCACCTCCTCGACCATCACTTCAGGACCCGCAGAGGACGCGATCGGCACCACAGCCAGTTCGATGCCGCGGGCACGCGCGGCAGCCAGCGAGGCGGAGAGATCCCCGGCGGTCGCCTGACCGTCGGTCAGCACGACGATCCGGCCGCCGCTGCCTTCGGGAAGCGCCGCCAGCGAGCGGTCGATGGCCGCCGCGATGTTCGTGCCATCGGGACGTGGACGCGATGCGAGGGCAAGGCGCGCCTGCGCCGTCGGGGCCTCCTCCAGCACCGCCTCCGCCCCGAATGTCACCAGGCCCACGCGGTGCTCGGCGCCGGCCCGCGCGCGAATGTCGTCGACGAACGTGCGAATGAGGCGCGCGCCGTCGGGGCCGATGCTGTCCGAGCGATCGACCGCCAGCACGACGGTGAGATCGCGCACGGCGCCGCGCACCTCCATCCCGGCGGCGCTGGCGACGAGCAGGGCGATGGCCGCCATCCGAAGGACGACCAGGGCTCGCCGCCGCCCACGTCCGCGCAGGGCGAGCACGACGAGCGGCAGGACGCCGAGCGCGAGCAACACGAGGGGAGCGGTGATGCGGATCATCGCGCGCGCGCCTCCCACTGCCGGCGCGGGAGCGTGCGCGTCCACAGCCACCATTCACCGGCCAGCAGCAGTGCGGCGAGGCCGAGCAGCCACGGCGTAAGTCGGAACTGCGCGGTCTGCACCGGCGCGCCGGCCCTACGCGGGACCTCCGCGGCGGGAACCGCAAGCGATGACTCGCCCGGATCCGCGGTTGGCACTACCCAGCGCCGCTCCCACCCCGCGTCCCGTTGGGACGCGGCGCCGGGCGACCCGGTGCGCAGCGTGTACACCCCGATGCGCTCGAACGCCGGCATGACAAACACGCCGTCACGCGCCTCGACGCTCG
>JBOGSE010000698.1:0-6730 GCA_050694895.1 bacterium
CCCGTCAGAAATGTCGTTGGCAAATCCACGTAGGCCCGAGCCTGATTGTAGACGACGAGGTCCTCAACGATGACGCCCCACGACTCGTGGATGTGTAGTCCCTCGCCGGGGCCGCCGTACAGGCGGACACGCTGAAGATAGCTGCCGCGTGAGCCTCCGGTCTGTCTGTGCTGATGCCAAGCGTAGCGGCCCATCGGCTCTCGCTTGGGCATCGGACTGAAGTTGACAACCGCCAGGTCCTCCACGTAGTGCTTGGCCTGCTCCATGAACATGACGTGGGGGCGGTTATTCGGATCGCCCGCCTCAAACCTGACGTTGCTGGTCAGGTTCGCCACCTTTGCCGCGAGCCGCTCTGTCCAGGCGTCTCCCCAGGCATCCGTCCACGGCACAGCGATGACCGCGTGCTCAAACCTGAGCGGCGCATCCAGTTGGAATCTGCCCGGCCCGAGCACGAACGTGATGCGGCGCCGTTCGTCCTGCGGTTCAGCATACGCCGCGGGAATATTCGTGGGACCGACGACGACGTCGTCGCCGGCTTGCCAGCCCTGAGAGTACTGCGGATCGACGGCAATCTCCGCTGATCCTGCGGGAGCCGGCGCCACGAGCGAACTCCACGTGTCCCGGTAGCGACCTGCAACATACACGCGGGCGTCATCGATAGCCCACAGGCCCACGTCGCTCTCGAGCGGCTCCATGGTGTTCCCGCCCACATACCGACGCTCATCGAGGAACCAACGGATGACCGCCGTGACAAGCACCCGATCACTTGAGCGGCCATAGTCCAGAACGCCCTGCCTCCTGATGACCAGGTTCCCGTACAGCGTAAGCATCGAAGCGGTGCTGCGGCTGGCCCGCAGCACTCCCTCGACTGTGACGGTTCGGGCTTCCGCAGCCTGGTTGTCGACCTCCACCGTGCGCCCGGCCGGGATAATCACGTCATTATCGCGCGTGGGGAGCCGGCCGCTCGGCCATGTCGCGGGGTCGCTCCAGCGGGAGACACCCGGCTGCGGTGCGGGCGGTGGAGTGCGCGTCGGGCTTGGCCCAGGCGCCGGATTCTGCGTTGGCGCCGGGGTCGGTCCAGGGGTCTGCCCGGGGCTCGGCCTAGGGTTCTGCCCCGGGGTCGGCCCGGGCGTCGGGTGCTGCGTGGGCACCGGGTGGGGTGTTGCTCCGTGGTGCGACGCATAACTGGGCGCCGTGCCGCCAATCGATGCTGCAAGAGACCCGGGCTTGGACGGAACGGTGCCGAGTGGTAGCCAGCTAACGAGTGCTAGTGCGAGGGTCAGAACGACGAGCGTACGGATGCGCATCAGACGCCTCCTCTGTGAACAGGCCCCCGACGCGCTGCCATGCACAAATAGCAACGGCCCTCTTCGGCAACCCGGCCATCTCCCTTGTAGGGAGATCCGTGGCTTTGCGTCCTCGAATCGCTTCGAGTTTGCCTTTCTCGGAGGTTCCTGGTCTTATACCCTAAACATACTATGCCCAGCGTATGATTCCTCCTAGACCTGCACCCCAAAAAAACTCGCACACGAAGGCGGCGTCACTCAGACCCGTCCGCGACCCTCCGTCCCAGCACATTGCACCACCATCGGGGATGCAAACGGCCAGCCTCAAGATCGCATAGAATCTGGTCCAGACCAGCGCCGTCGGCATCAAGCAACGTCACCATAAAGTCGTGTGCTCTCAGCCAGTCAGGCACAGAGCATACTGGCTTCCCAGCTTGCCGGAGCCATGAGGGATTCCACTCGACTATGAGGTCGATCCCCGGGGAGTCGGCTATCAGCCGCGTCATTCCATTCAACACGTCGATCTCGGCACCTTCGACATCGATCTTGACGAGATCAATTCTGCCACCAATCATCTCGTCCAACGGCACGATAGGGACGTCCTCGTGCCCGAGGGGCTCTGCATCAGGCGGAATGAGGCTATCGGTGACTCCCGTGCCACCCTTGAATAGCCTCGCTTTCCCCCGGGAGGAGCCTGCTGCACTGGCGAGGACCTTTACTTGCGCTAGACCATTCCGCTGAACGTTGTCAACCAAGAAGCGGAGGTTCCTGCTTGATGGCTCAACGGCGTAAACTCGCCCGTCTGGACGCACGGCCGCTGCAGCCAACGCGGAGTAATAGCCAATATTGGCTCCCACGTCTACGAAGACGGAGCCTTGTCGAAGGCGGCGAAGGATGTACTGCATCGTTTCCGGCTCGTGCGACTTCAAGAGATAGTCGTTCGCGAGACTGTAAGGAATCCGAAGTCTTAGGCTGGCCAGATTCACTTCATAGTATGGTTCCGGGAGATCGTCGCCCCGCCTGAATGCGACGCGCTTTGCAACTGTTGCAGCGAACTGATAGGCGCGCCAGCGGTTAAGTCTTCTCGAGTGGATCCACTTCGCAAGGGCGAAGGACATTGTGAATAGCCGTCGTCGGAGAGAAGAAACAGACCGCACCCGATATTCCATGGGCTCAGACCATCAGCCGGGGCGGGATGGTGCGCCCCATCCTGCCCCGAAACGCATCAAAGATCCCAAGCAAGCGCAGCCGAATTCTCAGCCCCTTCTGATTAGCAGCGAGCACGCGCGCGCCAATGGTCTTGACCTCCCGACCTGCCCAAAACAGGACATCGAGCAGGTCGCGGTGGCACAGGACCGTGCGGAGATAATTCCGCGCTTGATAGTACTCACGCGAAGGGGGCAAGGCCAGGGAGTCTCCTCCTGGATGCTCGGCATAACACCCTGGCACCGTGACGACACGGAAGCCTTGCCGCCGTAGACGAAGGCAATATTCCCATTCTTCCCACATCATGAAGTAGTCGCTTCGAGGCACACCGAAACGTCTCACGAAGTCTGCCCGTACCAACACCCCACTGAAGGTTACCAGATCTACATCAACCAGACCTGACACCGGGTCCGCGGGGGATACGATGACGGGAACGGGCACATGCTTCCACACGTACCCCATGTGGTCCCCGTCGCTGAGCCGGAAGCTTGGAGACACGATACCCACTCGTGGGTCGGCGCTCCCCGCAACATCCAGCAAACGCTGCAGTGTATCGTTTTGGACAAAACAGTCGTCGTTAAGCACCATAATCCAATCACAGTCTAGTCGGGAGGCCTGCGCCATCCCAACTGCAAAGCCGCCCGCTGGCCCGAGGTTCTCCTCAAGCCGATTCACCATGGCACCTGGGTAGGTCGTTCGAATCACTCCGACAGTATCGTCAGCACTTCCATTATCAACCACAAGTGTATACGCGGGAGCCACCGATGCGTCTTGCAACCTGCGAATGCATTCCAATACAACGCCGCGGCGATTGAACGTCAGGATCACCGCCGCGACAAGTGGCTTCTCCATGATCTGAACGTCATTCTCCATCACTCCACACTTTCCACGGCGCCTGACCTTGCTCCCACAGTCTCTCCAGCAGCCGCTTGTCTCGCAGTGTATCCATGCATTGCCAGAAGCCCTCGTGCCGGTAGGCGACCAACTGACGATCAGCGGCGAGCCGTTCTAGCGCATCCGACTCCAGACTGCTGTCATCGCCTTCCAGGTACTCGAAAATGGCTGGCTCGAAGACCATGAACCCTCCGTTGATCCACCCTTCTCCAATCTGAGGCTTTTCGGCGAATTCGGCCACGCGGTCATCGTCAAAGATCAGGGCGCCAAACCGAGCCGGAGGTCGAACAGCAGTCACGGTGGCAATCCGCCCGTGCGATCGATGAAACTGCATCAGGGCATCCAGATCCACACTGGCCACGCCGTCTCCGTAGGTCAGCATGAATGTGCCGCTCCGAAGCCACGGCTCCAATCGTTTGACGCGACCTCCTGTATTCGTCTCCCGGCCCGTGTCGATCAAATGAACGACCCAATCTTCGCAACGATCGGAGTGCATCTTTACCTTGCCGGTGGCCAGCTCGATCGTCATGCTGCCGTTGAGGGCATAGTAGTCCACGAAGTACCGCTTGATGATCTCGGCCTTGTAGCCAAGCGCGACGAAGAACTCCTTAAATCGGTAGCGCGCATAATGCTTCATGATGTGCCAGAGAATCGCATGCCCACCGATCTCAACCATCGGCTTGGGTTTGATCTCCGTCTCCTCCGCCAGCCGAGTACCTGCGCCGCCTGCCAAAATAACGACCTTCATGACAGCGTATCGCCTCCCGAACGTCACAAGGGATTCTTGCCTGCTTCAAGGGACTCCAACGTCTGGCTCTTCCACAACAATCGGATGCTTCGGATGCGCATCAACCCGGTCTTTCTCTTTCGGCCGCCGCTCAATACGTGCAAGGAAAGACTCGCGCCCCAGGCGCACAAGCTGTAGTACGCCTTCGCGGTCGAGGCTCCACATGACGGCACCGTAGACAAGTCCTCCCAGGGCGACAACGAGAACAAGCACGACGATCTTTGGAAGGCCGGCGCTCTCGAGAGCCCACGACGCCGGCATGACGCCGACCGCCATCGCCGCACAGCCCACGATGCTTGGGCGCACCGCTCGCCAGACCTCCCAGATCGTCGCCCTCAGTACACGAGCCACAAATGCATAGAGCACCGGGGCCAACATAATTGTGACCACGAGAGACCCGGCGGCTACGCCAACGATTCCCCACCGTAGACCGACGGCAAAAGCCGCGGGATACATCAGTACTGCCAGGAATGACCACCGCATTTGCAGGTCTGTTCGACCAACGGCGTACAGACCACTCCACGCCAGACCACCAATGACGTCAAAGGCTCCGGTGAGAGCGAGCAAGCTCATCGCCGGCGCTGCCGGCAGCCATCGTGCCCCAAACAAGACTTCAATCAGTGGCGCCGCTATCAGGGACAGTCCCACCATCATCGGCAGCGAGACCATCGTGACGAGGCGCGTGGCAACTATGAACGCGTGCTTGAGCAAGCTTGCGTCTGCTTGGAGCCGTGAGAATGCCGATACCATTACTTGATTAACGGGCGCCAGAACGTCGACGAGCAAAGCATTGAATCCCTTGGAGCCGAGCGCGTAAAAGCCTAGAACGCCTGATCCCAGGTGTCGTCCAATCAGGAAAGTGTCCGCGCTCGTAGACAGATATACAAACAGACGTGACACCAGTAGCGGGGCACTGAAGGACCAAAGCTCCAGAAACCTTGCCCATGAGAACAGACGCCTAGGCTTCCATCCTGCGGTGCAATAGTAAGCGACCGCGGCTGACGTAGTCATTCCCAGGCCCTGGCCAACGAGGCTCCACACTCCCATGCCCGCGTAGGCCATCCCGATCCCCACTACTCCTCCCACCACCGTGCTGGCCATGTCAATAAGAGCCTGCGTGCGGTAGTCCAGACGGCGCGACATCAGCGCGACGTGAGTGGCCGAGAAAGCCGTCACGATGAACTGAATAGACAGGACGGCCGTCAGGGGCCCGACGACCGGCTCCTTCAGTACTACCCCTACCAGGTCGCTCGAGGCATAGGCAATCGCAAAGATTACTACGCCCCACGCCAGATTCGTCCAGAAAACGGTTGATAGATACTCCTCATCCACGTCGCGCCGCTGGATGACCGCCAAATCCGTACCAACCCGTCTGAAGAGGCCGAGGAAACCGGTCGCCATGGTTGCCATCGCGAGCACTCCGAAATCCCGGGGGAGCAGGACGCGGACCAGAATAAGCGTAAGAACTTGATGGATTATTCGCGCGATCATGCGCTGAGCTCCGAGCCATGCCATCCCTCGGATCGCAGCCGCACGTATTGATGGCGGCAATGGTTCGCCGCGCTCTGAAGATGCTCGGACGTACACGAGGCTACACGCTCCCGCCCTTCTCTGCTGCCGTTACGGCCGTGACCACACGTCGAGGGTGATGCCCTGCTCCGCATTTTCCGGATATGCGCTCCGAACGGACATCTCGCGCCGATACCGGGCAAGGACCCAGGCTCGCACTACGTCCGTCGGCGGATCACTGACTCCCTGGGGAAGAAGCACAAGTTTGGGAGAAACTCGTTCAAGATCGTCCGTGAGACTCTCGAGAGGTCGCCGCTCGTAGCGCTCGAAAAATGGCCTGCTGACCACCATGAAGTGACTGTATCGGAGTGCATTCTGGTGGCCAGTCAGGACAAGAAACTCGGCGCCATAGAGCGCAAGGACCTTCGATTCCGCGTTAAGCCCCGTCCGGGCGGCTATGGTGCGGAAGAGCCGTTCCTGATCATGCCTCGTATTGGCCAGGTTGAATCTCACGGCATCCACCACGCCGTAGATAAGCAAAGTCAGCGTCAGAGCGAGGACCGGCCAGGGGGATGCCCGACCCTGGGTTCGAACGCGGGACATGCTGAGGGCACGGAAGCCCAGCGCCCACAGGAGCGGGACAGCGGCGGCGAAGACAACAAAGGGGAGTCGATTGGATTGGCCCAGGAAGACCACGACGGCAAATCCCAGCGTGGCCACGGCGAATACCCATGCACCCGCGGGACGCGCGTCAGTAACCCTGACGAGCAAGTAGGCGGCAAAGCACGCGAGAGCTGGCAGAAATACTAGCGTGTCGGTCGCGCCCTGGACTCCAAGAACCACCGTGAACAGCAAGGGCGTGAGAGCTCCCACCGAGAAGGCAATGACCTCACGACTCGCCCGGCGAAACGAACCAGCCCAGATCTCCCTGGCAAACACCGCCAGACCGACGAAACCGGCCGCGACGATGAGCATCTCCCGGTTGTATTGGGCGGCTGTAACGAATGCAAAATCCGAGAGCTTGGTGACCAAGGTGGCCGTGCTCCCC
>JBOGSE010000699.1:0-1277 GCA_050694895.1 bacterium
TAGTCGTGCTGGCGCATGTAATACCCCAGCGCCCCCAGGAGGATCATGATCGTCAGGTCCACCTGGCTGCGGCTCACCGCGTACACCCCGATGACGCAGACGGCGATGATCAACGGATAGAGGTAGCGCTCGGGCGTTTTCAGGATCTGGACGAAGAGGCCGACCAGGGGCAGGTTGAGCACCAGCAGTACGGCGTTGCTGACGTACATGCTCGCGATCAGCCCCCACACGACGTCCGGATGCTTCGTAAATAGCAGCGGGCCGGGCTGCACGTTGAGGATCAAGAGCGCGCCCATCATCACGGCCGTGGTCGATGAGCCCGGGATGCCGAGGGTGAGCATCGGGATCATGTTGCCAACCGCGGCCGCGTTGTTGGCGGACTCCGGCGCCGCCACGCCGCGGATGTCGCCTTTGCCAAACGTCGACGGGTCCTTTGCCAGCCGCTTCTCCAGGCCGTATGAAAGGAACGATGCGATCGTGGCACCCGCCGCCGGCAGGACGCCGATGTAAAACCCGAGGATCGTGCCGCGGATGATCGCCCAGAAACTCGCGGCGAAGTCTTTCATCGACAGCCACACCCGCTGCAGCGCGAGGAAGCGGCGCTCGCCGCCGATCTCGTTCACGACCAGCATCACTTCAGAAATCGCAAACAGGCCGACCGCGACCGTCACCAGATCAATGCCGTCTAGCAGTTGAGGGACGCCGAAGGTGTACCGGGTAATGCCCGTGACCAGGTCGGTGCCCACGGTGGCCAGCATCAGGCCGAACAGGGTCGAGAGAAGCGCCTTCACAAGATGCTCGCCCGCGAGCGTCGAGACACTGGAGAGGCCGAGGACCATCAGGGCGAAGTTCTCGGCGGGTCCAAACGCCAGCGCGTAGCCTGCCAGGGGGAGAGAGAAGAACATCAGGGCCACGACGCTGATTGTCCCGGCGATGAACGATCCGATCGCCGCGATCGCCAGCGCCGGCCCGGCTTTGCCCTGCAGCGCCATCTGATAGCCGTCAAAGGTGGTGGCCACCGACGACGCCTCGCCGGGGACGTTGACGAGGATCGAGGTTGTCGAGCCGCCATACATCGTTCCGTAGTAGACCGCGGTGAGCATGATCATCGCGGAGGCGGGGTGCAGCCCGATGATCAGCGGAATCAACAGCGCCACGCCGCTGACCGGGCCGATGCCCGGGAGCACCCCGATCAGCGTCCCGACGAACGCGCCGACAAATGCCAGGAGCAGGTTTACCGGCTGAAGGGCGACCCCGAATCCCAGGACGAGGTTCTG
>JBOGSE010000700.1:0-3115 GCA_050694895.1 bacterium
GGTTTGTTGAACCCTCGCCCTATCCCGTCAGGTTGGATCGATCGGCCCTGACCCGCACGCTCCTCGCATGTGTGGTCTCGGCCGTGGCGCTCGGCCTGGCGTTCGCGCTCGATAGACTGGGGCGCACGCGTGCGCAGTCACCCACGCCCGCGGACCTGGCAAAGTCGCGCGACCATCTGCGCCGTCTCTTTGCCTGGGTCCCCCTCATCCTGGCCGTGCACCTCGCCGTGCCATTGATCGTCTCGGGGGTGCAGCGGCAGCTGTTCGCCCCCAACATGCGCCTTGAGTGGTCGTTGATCGGCGGGCTGGTCGCGCTCCTGGAGATCGCCATCGCACTGGGGTTTTTCTACGGCGCGTTGACGCGGGTGGCCGCGATCGTCCTGGGGCTACTGTTTCCCGTGAGCCTGCTGATGTTCGGCCTCTTCGATACCCTCGAACACCTCGAGCTGCTGGGCATCGCGAGCTTCCTCTTCATCTTCGGGCGAGGTCCGTACTCGCTCGACGCCAGCTTCGCGGCTCCACTGCGCCCGCGCCGAGCGCACATCATCGCCGCCGTACCAATCCTCCGCGTACTGACCGGCGCGGCGATCGTCTGGCTGGGATGTACCGAAAAGCTCTGGAACGTTCCCCTCGGAGAGGCCTTCCTCGCACGCCACCCATTCAACTTCATGCCCGCGCTGGGATTTCAATCGTTCTCGAACGCGGACTTCGTGGTTGCCGCCGGACTGGTGGAGGTCGCGATCGGCGCGGTCGTCGCCTCGGGACTCGCGACGCGCCCGGTCATCCTCCTGGCGTGGCTACCGTTCAACCTGACGCTTCCGTTCCTGGGATGGGTGGAGCTCGTCGGCCACCTGCCGGTGTACGGCATCATGGGCGTGCTGCTGCTGTGGGGAAGCGGGCGCGACATCGGGCCGTACCTCAAAGAGATGGAAGAGACCGCCCGAAGCTCGTAATCTACACTCACCTCCGGTGGGCCGGAATCGGGTCTTTGCCGACGTGCCCGATGGCCTGACCTTTGGCCGTGCCCACTTTGTCCATCGTGACGATGCCCGCCGTCGGGATGTCGTGCACAGGGAGGATGATGACGAGCACGCCGTTGTCGTATGTCGCGTTCGCGTGCGCGACATCGACGTTGCGTGGCAGAGTGACGATCCGGTGGTATGGCCCGACACTCCATTCCCGCAGGACGTATGTCTTGGTCCGGTCCTGCCCGGGGCCGCGCAGCCCGCAGTTAATGACGAGCCGGTGTCCGTCCACTTCAATGCCAATGTTCGCCGGCTCCATGCCTGGCACCGGCGTGGTCACCATGGTCCGGTTCTTTTCCTCGTAAATGTTGACAGGGATGGTCTCGCTCACGGGCGTCACCTCCGCTCCCCGGTTTCTCCCCGGCCATTTTTCCCACGGGCGCGGACGGGAAAATACGCCCCGACCACGTTCTGTCGCGGGCACGAGGCTCCGCCTGTCGTTCACGCCCGCCGCGGTGTCAGAATACCTGGGCGCGGTCCTACTTGCTCGGGATCGCGCTTGAGGCGGCGATTGACACCCCGAGTGTGATATACACCGCGCCCGCGACGTACCGCTGGCCTCGCACCACGCGCATGCTGCTTTTGAGCCACTGCCCGATCGACCCTGCGAGCAAAGCATAGACGCTGTCACTCACGATGGCCATGCCAAAAAAGATCAGCCCGAGCACAAGTATCTGGGTGGGGGCTGAACCTCTGGAGGGGTCAACAAATTGCGGAAGGAACTTGACGCCATCCCCCACCAGTGCCACATCGCCTCCAGCAGCCTGAAGTCGTGGAATTTAGTGCGAGTGGATCGGCAGCCCGTCGTGCGCATGGGAGGCCACATGATGGTGAGTATTCCCAGCCTCCCCGAGTGGATCGACGTGGATTATCGCCTGCGACAAGTACGGCAGGTGGTGCAGGAGCTGGTGATGGACCTCCTTCGCGATCGCGTGAGCTTCAGCAATCGGTAGGGTCGGCGTGACAGCGATGTTCAGCTCGGCGTGAAGGCGGTGGCCGATCCAGCGAGCGCGAGCGTCGGTCACTTGACGGACGCCATCCACATGGAGGGCGGCGTGGGCGAGCTCGTCGAGGACCTCGGGCTCCACTCCATCAAGCATGCGGGTAAACACGGCTTTCGCAGACTGCCAGACGATGCCGAGGATCACCAGGGTGATCGCGAGGCCCACGAGCGGATCCGCGAGCGGAAAGCCTGCCCACACGCCGAGAGCACCCGCAAGAACCGCGAGACTCGTCAGGCCGTCGACGCGGGCGTGATGGCCATCCGCGACGAGGGCGGCACTGCCGATCTCGCGCCCGACGTTGATCCGCAAGACCGCCACGGCCTCATTCCCCAGGAAGCCGAGGATGGAGGCCGCCGCGAGCGCCGCGAGATATTGGACCGGCCGGGGGTGTAAGAGGCGGTCGATCGCCTCATACCCCGCCACTAGCGCGCTGACGAAGATGATGAGGACGATTATCGCCCCCGCGAGGTCCTCGACTCGGCCCAATCCGAACGGGTAACGTTTCGTCGGTCGACGCCGAGCCAGGTGAAAGGCGATCCACAGTGGGATAGCGGTAGCCGCGTCACCAAAATTGTGAATCGTATCTGCCAGGAGGGCCACGCTTCCCGACAAGATTACGACAACGACCTGGAGCAGGGCTGTGACGAGCAGACCGAGGAAAGACCACTTGATGGCCCAGATGCCACGGCTGGTCGTCACTATGGCCGGGTCAACGACACCGTGGTGATGGCCCCAATGGCCGAGACCGTGCTGGTGGGCGTGATGGTCACTCATCGCATCCCCCCAGGGGGGATATCTCTTCTCGATGATACTCTTGAGCCGCGGCCCCTGTCAAAGTCCCGAGGCGCTCTACCGGCCGCCCGCGGCGCGACGCCCACGCATCCGGGGATTCAAGATTTCTTCGAGGGCGAAGCCGGTAAACGCAAAGCCGAGCGTCGCCGCCGTGATGAGGATGCCCGGCGGGAGGACCCACCATACCCAGGCGCCGCTCAAGAACGCGTTGCGGACCTGCGCGTAGTACAGGACCGCCCCCCAACTCTTCGCGGTGGGATCGCCGAGCCCGAGGAACGAGAGCGCCGCCTCTAT
>JBOGSE010000701.1:0-1204 GCA_050694895.1 bacterium
GTTTCTTGATCTTCCCGTGACCGGGGAAGGCCTTGAAGAGCAGTTCAATCGCATTGACAAGGGCGGCCGCGGCCGAAAACAGCGTCAGGATCCACATGGCGGCACCTCCGGCAGTGTCGTGCGGGCGACCGCTTCTGCAGATCTCCGCAAAGCGCGGGCGACGCTACCGGCTCGCAGCCGCCGACTCCTGAGCTCGAAAGGCTCTGGCGAAGTGACGCGCGGCCGGACCTTCC
This sequence comes from bacterium, assembly GCA_050694895.1. Classification (GTDB taxonomy): domain Bacteria; phylum Sysuimicrobiota; class Sysuimicrobiia; order Sysuimicrobiales; family Humicultoraceae; genus JBQTJP01. The sequence goes on from JBOGSE010000701.1 coordinate 234, forward strand.
TCGCCACGCTCGAGCAAGAGAAACGCGTAGTCTCGGCTCACCCGGGCGACTTCGGCGGCCATCTGGAGACGCTCGAACTGCTCCAGGGCGTAGGTGTACCGGTGCGTGGCTTCGTCGAGTCGTCCCTCACGCTGACAGATCGAGGCCATCACCGACTCGGCCAGGGCCGCCTCGGCCGGATCCTGCACTTTGACCGCCAGACGGATGGCTTCCTCGGCCTCAGCGCGTGCCGTCGCAAGATCGCCGTTCAGCATGGATACCCGGGCGAGTTCGGTCAGGGTCTTTGCCCGCCCGAGGTCGTCGGCCGTCCGGGTTGCGATAGCCAGGCACTGCTCCAGGATCTGGGCGGCCTCCCCGGGTTGGCCCCGGTCGATGAGAAGCATCCCCAGGCTCCGCTTCACGGTCCCCAGCAGATGCAGGTTCTCCTGCGCCTCAAACAGCGTCGCCGCTTTCTCCAGGTGCATACGCGCTAAGTCATAGGAACGCTGCCGCTCGTGCGCGACGCCCAGGTTGAAATGTACGACGCCCATCGTCGCGATGTCGCCGAGCGGTTCGAGGCGCTGCAGTGACGCCTGATAGCACTCCAGGGCCTGAGCCAGCAGGCCCATCTCGGAGTAGGCCCGGCCCAGGCTGTGCAGAAGCGAACCTTCGATGTCAGGATCGATTGGGGAAGCCGACCGAATCGCGGCTAGGCCTCTGACAAAGGCATCTCGGGCGGCCGGAAAGTCGCGTTGCCGGAGGGACAGGATCCCTGTCGCAATTGCCACACGCGAGAGCAGATCCGGCCGCCCGAGCGCATCTGCAATGGTTTGCGCACGCTCGAGGTGATCCTGGGCGAGATCGAACTGGCGCATACCCGTCAGCGCCTGCCCAATACCGTTGTTGATGCGGAAAGAAAACTCTAGCGGGGCCTCCGCCGCCGAGGCGCGCTCGGCTTCCTGAAACGCCTCCATCGCCTCTGTGTAGTTGTT
>JBOGSE010000702.1:0-6374 GCA_050694895.1 bacterium
TCCAAACCGGTGATGCGGACCTGCTTGCGGCCGCCGGCCTCGCCTCGCTCCGCCTGGGAGACATCGTGGCCTTCCAGGACTGCGACGCGACCTTCAACAGCGGGTACCACAAGGGCGCGGTTAGCGTTGGCGTCGTCTCACAGGGTGACAGTTACCGCGCGGGGTTCGGCCCCGGCGTCACTCTGCTGCTGACATCGCGCGCGGGCGCGATCCGGCCGCTGGTGCGATCAGGCGTCAACATCGCCACACTGCTCCACCTGTCGTAGGCAACCACTCAGCCCCCTGGAGGTGGTCGATGCTGCAAGACCTGAAGATCGGGACCGCCCACGCGCCGCGGGGGACCGTTGCCAGAGGTGCCATCCCGGTCGGGACGCGGGCGGGCGGTCACCCGATCGAGATTCCCTTGCTCTTACTCAATGGCTTTCAGGACGGGCGCGTCTTGTGGATCGACGGCGCCATTCACGGCGACGAACCGGAGGGGCCGCTGACGATCTTCCGGCTGATGCAGCGCCTCGATCCCGCAAAGGTGCGGGGGGCGGTCGTCGCCGTGCCGGTCGTGAACGTTGGAGCATTCGAATCCAACCAGCGCGGCAATCCCGCCGACCTGTTCACGTACGATCTCAACCGAATCTACCCGGGCCGGCCCGACGGGCATCTCACCGAGCGTATTGCGCACGCACACTATACAGCGATGGTCGCGCATGCAGATTTGGAAGTCTCGATTCACTCGGGAGGCGCGCATTCGTATCTGGCGCACGCACAATTTTACAATCCAACGCCCGAAGGACTCGAGCTCGCCAAGGCGATGGGGCCAGAATGGGACCTGCTCCTCAAGTCGTTCAGCGATCGCGGGAGTCCCATGGCGGCGATGAAGCAGCATGGGAAAGCGGCCATCACCGTCGAGCTCGGCGGGATGTGCGATACTTTCCCTTCGCGGTTTCGGGCCAACGGCGAATCGCTCGAGGGCGGCATCCTCAACATCATGAGGCACTACGGGATGATCGATGGCGCGCCTCGATATGCGACCCGCTGGATGGTCGGGCAGCAAAAGACCGTCATTCTGGCGCCGGCATCGGGCTTCTGGCTCTCCGAACCGGAGGTGCTGCGCCAGCGCGTCACCAAGGACACCCTGCTCGCGAGAATTCTCAGCGTGTATGGAGACGTGGCCGCGGAGATCAAGGCGCCCTATGACGGCATCCCGTTCGGTCTGCGGACCAACCCCACCGTGCAGCTCGGTGATTGGTGCGTATTTTATGGGGTCATCGAGGAAGAAATCGCGGCCTGAGCGATGATCGCGGATCTCGTGATCCGAGGTGGCACGCTGGTCAGTGCCGAGGGCGAGCGCCGTGGAGCGCTGGCGGTCGAGAACGGCCGGATCGTCGCCGTCGACCGGGATGACGCCATGCCGGAAGCGCGGGAGACGGTCGACGCGACAGGACTGCATGTGCTCCCGGGCCTCATCGACACGCACGTGCACCTGCGCGATCCGGGCAAGATCGAGCGAGAAGACTGGTTCACCGGCACGCAGGCGGCCGCCGCGGCGGGGGTCACGACGATCCTGGAAATGCCGATCGCGATTCCGCCGGTGCACACGGCCGCAATCCTGCGCGACCGGGCCGCGCATGTCCAGCCGCGCTCGATCGTGGACTTCGCGCTGTACGCCGGCGCCAGCGGCGACAACCTGGATGAGATCGAGGCCATGGCCGCAGACGGTGCTGTCGCGTTCAAGACGTTCAGGACGAATCCGGTCAGGGGCCGCGAGCGTGAGTTCACCGGGATCTGCTGCCCCGACGCCGGGAAGATGCTGGAGGTCATGGAGCGCACGGCGGGGACCGGTCTGCTGCACGTCGTGCACGCCGAAGAGCAACAGATCCTCACGGTCACCGAAGAGCGCGCGCGCCGCACCGGCCGACATGACGGGCGGGTGCACGCGCTCGCCCGCCCGGAAATTGCGGAGACCGCGTCCGTGGCCCAATGTGTCGCGCTGGCCCACGCCACGGGCGCACGCCTGCAGATCGCGCACATGAGCTCGGCGGCGGCGTTAGCGATAGTCGCCCGGGCGAAGGACGCGGGCATCACGGTCACGGCGGAGACCTGCCCGCACTATCTGATGTTCACCGAGGACGCCCTGGCGCAGTGGGGGCCCTATGCGAAATGCAATCCGCCGCTGCGCCCGCAGGAGACACAAGACCGGTTGTGGGAAGCGGTGCGCTCGGGGGTAATCGACGTCGTCGGTACCGACCACTCCCCATTCCTGGTAGAGGAGAAGGCCCCATTCGCCGACAACATCTGGGACGCGCCCCCGGGGATCCCCGGATTGGAAGAATTCCTTCCGCTTCTGCTGACAGCGGTGCATCGCGAGCGTCTGTCGTTTGTCGATCTCGTCAGGCTGACCGCTGAAAACCCGGCGCGGCTCTTCGGGCTGTGGCCGCGGAAGGGTGCGCTGGCGGCCGGCGCGGACGCCGACGTGGTGCTCGTGGACCTGCGGGCCGAGCGTGTCCACGACCACCGCACGCTGTACACCAAATCGCGCGACACGGCGCTCATGTACGATGGGATGCGTATGCGGGGCCTGCCGGTGGCGGCCTTCGTGCGGGGGCGCGCCGTGATGCGCGACGGCCGGGTCACAGGCGAAGCCGGTTGGGGTCAGTGGATCAAACCACAGTGAGAACCACGTCGCCCACCATCAACGCCACGCGGCTCGTCGAGCGCCTCGATCGCCTGGCGACCATTGGGCGCGATCCGCGCGGCGGGATGAGCCGCTTTTCGTACACCCCATCCCACACGGAGGCCTGTTTGCTGGTCGCCGGGTGGATGCGGGAGGCCGGGTTGGAGCCATTCCTCGACCGGGTCGGCAACCTCGCCGGCGTTGGGAATAGCGCGGGCCCCGCGCTGGCCGCGGGCTCGCATCTCGACACCGTGCCCATGGGCGGCAGGCTCGATGGCGCCCTCGGCGTCGTTGCGGCCGTCGAATGCGCGCAGGCGCTCCGCGAGGCGGGCGCGCCACTCAGGCATCCGATGGCCGCGCTGGCTTTCGCCGACGAGGAAGGCAACTCGTTCGGGATCGGCTGCCTGACTTCGAGAGCGCTGATTGGCGAGCTTCCCGAGGAACGCACGCACGAGATCCACGATCGGGACGGTGTGAGGATGGCCCAGCGCATTGCCGGCTGGAGCTGCCCGCTCCCCCACCGCGAGCCGCCGCGCCTCGCGGCATACATTGAGCTGCACATCGAGCAGGGCCCTCGACTGGAAGCGGAAGGCCTCGACGCGGCCGCGGCGAGCGCGATCGCCGGCATCAGCCGTACCACTATTACGTTTCGGGGCCGGGCGAATCACGCCGGCACCACGCCCATGTCGATGCGCCGGGACGCGCTGTGGGGCGCGGGCGCGCTGGTGCTGGAAGTGCGGCGTCTTGCCCTGGCGTCCGCGGGACAGGCGGTGGCGACGGTCGGCCGGATCGAGGCAGAGCCGGGAAGCACGAACGTCATTCCGGGGATCGCCAGGGTTCGCGTGGAGATACGAAGCGGGGAGGAGTCGCGATTGACCGAACTCCGTGAAGCGGTTGAGGCGGCCGCCCGCCGATTTGCCGGCGAGTTCGGCCTCAGCGCAATCGTTGACCCATGGGATCACATGGGCGCGGAGCCGCTGGATGAGCGCATCAGCGCGCTTGCCCTTGAAGCCGCGACCGCACGTGGGTTGCGGGCCATCAGCATGCCGAGCTGGGCGGGCCACGACGCGAAGATCCTTGCGCCGCACGTTCCCAGCGGCCTGCTCTTTGTGCCGAGCAAGGGTGGCATCAGCCACGCGCCGGACGAGGATACCGACCCGGCGCATCTGGCCGCCGGCGCGCAGCTGCTCCTGGATGTGCTTCTCAAGGTGGACGCGCACTTTGCATAACGAGGAGGATCGTATGATCACGGGCATCAAGCATCTCGCCATCGCCGTCCGAAACGTCGACGAGGCGCTGAAGCGCTATCAGACGGTGATCGGCGTGGGCGATGTGCGCAGACACAGCTTCGAGAAGGCGCGGACGCACGAAGCCCACTTCAGCCTGAGCGGCGTGGAGATCCAGCTCTGTCAATCATGGGACGCCGACGGGCGTTTCGCCCGGTACATTGCCGACCACGGCGACGAAGGCGTGCACCACGTCTGCTACACGGTCGACAACATCGAGCGGGCTCTGGCGGACGCGACAACAAAAGGGGCCAGGCTCAAACCCTGCGCGGCCTGCAAGGTCACAGGATCTCATAAGCACTCGGAAGGCTGGGTCGCGTTTCTCGAAGACAAGCTCGCCGGCATGGAGACCGAGTTCATGCAGGTGTACAAACCGGGCGAGGGACCGGACGCGGGGCCGCGCACCGCATGACGGCAGAACCGCGGGGCGCGTCCACACGCGCTCAACACCTGATTGGACGGCTTGGTGCGATCGACGCCCTGCAACTGGAGTTGCCCGCGCCGACCGCGGCCGGGCGAGACCTGTCGGGCGACCACCCGGTGTTCGATCTGACGCCGGAAGTCCGCACGAACACCCGTGCGGCGCTTGACCGCGGTGAAACCCATTATGCCGATGTCCCCGGTGTGGCAGAGCTGCGCGACGCGGCCTCCCGCGCACTGCGCGCCTGGGGGTTGAATGTTGACGGCGCCGACGGGCTGGTCATCACCGCCGGTGAGCAGGAGGGACGATTTCTGGCCATCCAGATGCTCGCGCACCTTGGGTACCGCGTGGTTCTCCCAGAAGTCGTGCACCCAGGCGCACGGAAGGCAGCGGCGTTGGGACGGGTGGACGTCGAACGCGTGGCGGTCGATCCCGCCACCTTGATGCCCGACCTCTCGAGTGTGCGCCGCGCGCTGGCCGGTGGTCGTGTGGCGCTGTATCTCGAGTCTCCGAACCGCCTCACCGGCAGGGTCATCGACCGCGGGCTCGTCACCGCGATCGCCGAAGAAGTCGCACGCTCACGCGGGATCATTATTTGGGATGCTGCGCTGAGCCCCTGGGTTCCCGACGATATCGATTACGCCATGGTCGGCGCGCTGCAAGGCATGGCCGATCACACGGTGACCATTGGCAGCCTGTGGGCTGGCACCGGCATCGAGGGATGGCTCGCGGCCTACATGGCCGGACCTCCATCGCTGCTCGCACAGGGGAAGAGCTTGAAGCAGATCCTCGCCATCTGCACCACGACACCGGCGCAGTGGGCCGCCCTGGGCGCCCTCCAGACGCGCGAGAGCGAGCACCGCGCGCGCCGCGACCTTCTGCTGAAGCACAAAAGGAACGCCGTGGCGCTGCTGCCGTCCGCTGTCCTGCCCGGGGAAGCCGCATCGGTGATTGCGGTCCGGCTGCCCCGGTCGGTCAACCTCACCGGGCTGCCCGCCCTTCCAATGCGCGGTGACGCCTTTGGTGCGCCGGGGTCCCTGCGGTTTACCGTCACGCCGGCCGGCGAAGTCGTAGACGCGGTGCGCAGTCTCGCGGGAGCGCTATCGTGAGCCTCAACCCCGCCGGGCGGCAGCCCGCGAAGGTCCAGGTCCCGTTAACGGGGACGTCGCTTTTCTATTCGCTGATGGCTGAACTGAAGCGGTACCCGGACGGCATCAGCCTGGGCCGCGGCGACCCCGACTTCACGACACCATCGCACATTCTCGAAGCGGTGCGCGGCTGGCTCGACGCCCCCGAAGCGGACCTGCGCGCGCCCGGCCGGGTTCGGTCCGAGCTGCTCGCGGCCATCGCCGCGCGGCTCCGCAACATCAACGGGATCGACGTCGATCCTGCAACCGAGATTGTGCTCACGCAGGGCGGGCAGGAAGCGATATTCCTGATGGTTCAGACTGCCCTCGGACCGGGCGACGAGATCATCGTGCCCGAACCGAATTACAGCTCGTATGCCGATGCCATCGCGTTTGCCGGCGCCGTACAGGTACCGGTCAGAACCAGAATCGATGAGAATTTTGTGCTCGATCCCGACCGCGTGCGCGCGGCCGTCACCCCGCGCACCCGCGCCCTCGTCATGGTCTCGCCCAATAACCCGACCGCGGCCGTCCTGTCGCCTGACCGCGTGGAGGCGCTCACCGCGATCGCCGAAGAGCACGACCTCATCATTCTTGCGGATGACATCTACGACCGCTTTCTCTACGACGGTCATGTGCACACGTCCCCTGCCTCGCTCGACGGCATGAAGGCTCGCACACTGACCCTCAACGCGCTCTCGAAGATGTACGCGATGACGGGATGGCGGATCGGCTGGGTGGCCGGACCGGCGCCGCTGATCGAGCAGGTCGCCCGCATCAAGGAAGCCGCAAGCGGCGACCTGTCGCTGCTGTCACAGCGTGCGGGGATCGCGGCGCTGACCGGACCGCAGGACGGGCTCTTTGAGATGCAG
>JBOGSE010000703.1:0-1873 GCA_050694895.1 bacterium
CCGGGCGCGACTGAGGAGAAGTTGTCAGGCCAGCAGTGCGCGGTTGAGTTCGCGGGTGGTGAGAACACGTTCAGTCACGGTGTGCCATGCCGCGCGCCAGCGACAGTGTGAGGATGCTTCCCGGTACAGGGAGCAGACTCACGGCGATGAGGACCGGAACAATTCCGAACACCTCTGCCAGGGCGCTGACCGGCCCCACCAGTAGGCCGCCCATCCCCATGCTGACTCCCATGATCAGGCCTGCAGCGGTGCTCGCATGAGCAGGCAGCAGACTTTGGGCTTCAACCGTGACAAGTGACGACGACCCGAACAACGCGCCGCCTCCAAGAGCCAGGACTACGATCGAGACGGGCCCCGTGCTCATGATCCCGCCGAGAAACAGAGGTGTAGCCACTATAAATGAGACAAACAACACCCGCCGCCGGCCGTAGCGATCCGACAGATACCCGGCCACCATCCCACCGAGGGCCCCTGAGAAAATCATGGCGGCGATCGCGGCCGCGCCTTCGGTGGCCGGCGCGCCGCGCGCGCGATACAGAAATGGCAGGAGCGCGAGCATACACTGCACGACCATCGAGCGCGACAGCACGAGGCCCATCAGCCGGGTCAGCCCGCCGAGATTCTGGCGCAGTGTCTCTTTGAGGTTTCTGGACATACCGGAGGAGAGATGCGCCGCGCGCAAGTGCCAGGGCACGACGCGGCGCAGAGCGAGTGCGACGATCAGTCCGGGCACAACGGTCACGGCGACCCACGGCAGCCCCGCCCGAACTGCCACGTACGCTGCGATCAATGGGCTCAGAGACTGGCCGATCTGCCCGGCCATCACGTAGGTCGCCATACGGGTTCCCTGACGGTTTCCCGACAGCAGGTGCACAAAGCCCGCCGACTGCGGGTGAAATGCGGCGATGCCGAACCCGTACAGCGCGGCGAGCAGCGCGAGGGCGAAGTACGAGGGCGCCAGACCCAGCAAGGACGCTCCCACCGCCGTGCTGGCCAGGCCCACGGTTGCTACGGAGCGGAGGCGCGCGCTGTCAGCGATGTAGCCGAACATCGGCTGGAAGAGTGATCCGGTGATGGTGGAGATCGAGACCAGGAGGCCTGCCTGGCCGAGGCTCAAGTGATGCGCGTCGGCCAGCAGCGGAAGCAGAGCGGGCAAGTAGTTGACGTACAGGTCGTTTGTGAAGTGGGCGAGCATCAGCCACACGAGCGCCCCCGACGCCGCGGTCGTCGGTACGCGCGCGGGTGTCGCCACATCGCCAATTGACGTCAAGGCTCTCGACTGAGGGGAGTTGGAGTCAGATTGCACAAAGCGCTACCTGTTTCCGCTCTCTTCAGCGCAGGGCGGCCGTCCCCCTGGGGTTGGACCCTTCGGTTCTTCTGGTGCCAATAGCCTGCAAACGCAGGAGTCCTTTACCGTGCAGGACATCTCTCATGGTCGCCCAATCGTGATCGTATGGATGCAATCCGGGTCGCGACCGCCGCGGGCGAGGCACTCACGCCTGATGCGCTGCTGGAAATCCTCTATTACATGCGTCTCCAGCGGGCCATCGAGGATCGCGGCATCAAGCTGTATTACCAGGGACGTATTCCGGGCGCGTATTTCACCGGCTGGGGGCACGAGGCCATCACCGTCGGCGCGACGTATGCACTGGGATCTGATGACCTGATTGCTCCCATGCACCGCGATCTTGCCGCCTACATCATGCGAGGGATACCTGTGCGGCGTGTGTTTGCGCAGTTCCTCGACCGAGAAGGCGGCCTGAGCCCGCGGGCGAGATGGCATGTCCACATGGGTGACGTGAGCCTGGGTGTCCTGCCGTTCATCAGCCACATGGCGGCCTCCGTCCCCGTGGCCGCGGGGATGGCCCTCGCC
>JBOGSE010000704.1:0-3432 GCA_050694895.1 bacterium
AAGCCGGTCGATGCGTCTCCGCGCTCGGATGCGACCGCGTGGACGTCGCGCTCCCTGAGCACGGCGTACTCCTCGGAGCGGATCTCCACCTCGTAGGCGGCGTCGGGCGCGAAGAGCACCCAGTCGCCCGGCTCGGCGGAGCGCACCATCGGCCCGATGGCGACCACCTCGCCCCACAGGGCCCGCCTCGACTCCGACTCGGCGGTGGCCGGGATGAGAATGCCCCCGCGAGTCCGGCGTTCGCCGACCTCCTTGGGGAGCGTGACCAGCAGGCGGTCGGCGGTCATGCGGACGGCCTGGCGAGACTCGTCGCGCTCCAGCCTCCGCAGCTTGCGCTCTCCCATCCCCTACGCCGCCCGGGCGGCCTCACGGGTGAAGGACAGGTGATCGCCCTCGGCATCGACCACCACGGCGTCACCCTCTGCATACTCACCGCGGAGGAGCGCCAGCGCGATTCCGTCGGCGAGCTCCTTCGAGATCAGGCGCCGCAGCGGCCGTGCCCCGAAGGCCGGGTCGTACCCCCGCTCGGCCAGCCATGCCCGGGCGGCATCGGTCAGGCGCAGCGAGAGCCGCCGGGCGGACAGGCGCCGAGCCAGGTGCTCGACCTGCAGCCCGACGATCTGGGCCAGGTTGCCGCGGGTCAGCCGGTGGAAGACCACCACCTCATCGATCCGGTTCAGGAACTCCGGCTTGAAGGTCACGCGAACAGCCTCCATCACCTTCTCGCGCATGCGCGAGTCGTCTTCGGGGGGACGCTGGCGCTCCGGACGTTCGTCGGTGCTGCGGCCAGCTACCCCCCCGAACCCCCCCTCGGCTTCGGACAGGATCCAGTCCGAGCCGATGTTCGAGGTCATGATGAGGATCGCGTTCTTGAAGTCGACCACCCGGCCCTGCCCGTCGGTCATCCGCCCGTCGTCCATCACCTGCAGCAGCACGTTGAAGACATCGGGGTGGGCCTTCTCGATCTCGTCGAGGAGCACGACCGAGTAGGGGCGCCGGCGGATCGCCTCGGTGAGCTGGCCGCCCTCCTCGTAGCCCACGTATCCCGGAGGCGCGCCGAAGAGGCGTGAGACGGTGTGCTTCTCCATGTACTCGCTCATGTCGAGGCGCACCACCGCGCGTTCGTCGTCGAAGAGGAACTCGGCGAGTGCCCGCGCCAGCTCGGTCTTGCCGACGCCGGTGGGCCCCAGGAAGAGGAACCAGCGATCATGTTGGGGGCGTCGCCCGCACCCCCTCTGGACCGTGTCGATTGTGCTCCTGAACGTCGTCTCTTCCGCCATCGCACTCCAACAGACGCGGGAGGGGAGACTCATGTCCGAATGCGAAAGGCTTCCCGCGCGGCTGGATCCGCCATGGCCGATGGAGAGCAATGCAGCGAATAGCGGGGTGATTCGAGCTCTTGGTCGCTTATCCCTCGGCATTGGGGTCTTGATGCCGGTCGACATCGGTCGGCGGGTGACAGGCCGGCAAGTGTCAGCGTTGGACCGGCCCCGGCGGGTTCTCCGCTTGGGAACTCGGCGCCCTGCCACGGACGCGCTAATCTCGCGGCCTGGTTCACGTGGGCCCCTCCTCTGAGATGGCCTGACAATGGGGATGTGAGCAGCGTTTTCGTCGTCAGCTGGAGGGAGCGATCTGTTGGCTCGCAGATCTCCGCCGGGGATCGCGCCGGCAGTCCTCGAGGACACGGTTCTGGAGGTCTCCCCGCGTCCCCATAGCATCAGCCATGTCTGGGCGGATTGGCCTCCTTCCATCCGTCCCCTGGGCCGGGCCAGGCCGCAGCGATGGGGTCGGGGCTATGGTGGTGGTTGCGGAGGAGTGTGATCTGCATCCGGTGAGGAAGAGCACGAAGCGGCCCCTAGCTGACCACTCTGCTAGAGAGGCGTTGCTGCGCTTGGCGCCGCTACATGCGGTGGAGGACCAAGCGCGGTGACGAGGGACGAGGCGACGTTTCTCACGAGAGTCGCGATAAGGAACTACAAGTCGGTCCGAGCCTGCTCAGTGAACCTTGGGCCGCTCACGTTCCTCGTCGGTCCCAACGGCGCTGGGAAGAGCAACTTCCTCGACGCGCTGCGCTTTGTGGCCGACGCACTCGACACAACCCTTGACCACGCTATTCGTGAGCGCGGTGGAATCAACGAGGTGAGGCGTCGCTCCGGCGGGCACCCGACCCATTTCGGGCTCCGACTGGAGTTTAGGTTCCCCTCGGGCGCGAGCGGCCATTACGCGTTCCGAGTTGGGGCGCAGCCGGAGGGGGCGTTCGAGGTCCAGGAAGAGCAGTGCGTCGTCGGCGAGGTCATGTCGTACCCTCAAATGTTCCACGTGCGGAGCGGCGTGGTTGGAGAGAGCACGATCAAGGCGCCTCCTCCTGCCTCACGTGACCGCCTCTACCTCGTGACGGCCAGTGGCCTGCCCGCCTTCAGGGGACTTTTCGACGCACTGAGCAAGATGGGCTTCTACAACCTCAATCCGGGAGAGATTCGGGACCTTCAACCTGCGCAGGTCGGCGAGATCCTCGTCCGCGACGGCAGAAACCTGGCGAGTGTTCTCGGCGAACTCGCCGTACACGATCTCTTGGCAAAGAGACGCGTCGAGCAGTACTTGGCCGAAGTGGTACCCGGTATCCGAGGCGTTGATCGTAAGGCCTTCGGACCGCGACAGACCATTGAGTTCCGACAGCAGGTTGCGGGTTCCAAGGACCCGTGGCGCTTCACTGCCGCGAGCATGTCCGACGGGACCCTCCGGGCTCTCGGCGTACTCGTCGCGCTCTTTCAGGGCAGGAACGGGGAACGGCGAAGGGTATCTCTGGTTGGCATCGAGGAGCCCGAGGCAGCCCTTCATCCGGCCGCGGCGGGTGTGCTCCTTGACGCTCTGCGAGAGGCTAGCAAGAGGGTGCAGGTGATCGTCACGAGTCATAGCCCGGACCTACTCGACAGCCCCGAGATCGAGACTGACTGGCTTCTCGCGGTGACGGCGGACGGGGACGTGACGACCATAGGTCCGATTGACCAAAGGGGTAGGGAGGCTCTGCGAGAGCGCCTCTTCACTCCCGGCGAACTGCTCCGCCTCGACCGGCTCGCCCCCGACGCGTCATTGTCCCATGGAGAGGGGCAGCTTCAGCTCTTTGGGTCGAAGCGCGGGTGAGCGTTATCACCATCAGCTCCATCGTTGAGGGCCACGGAGAGGTGAGGGCAGTGCCCGAGCTCCTCCGGCGTACCGCTGCTTCCCTCTGTGTCAACCTCGCGTGAGACAAGCTACGCGGCGAATCATTGACCCCAGAGGGCGAGAAGGAGGTCTTCTTCATGGCCATGGCTGTTGCGACGAGCGAGGGCCCGCGCCCTGACGCTCGACAGGTGAACGATCCCGATCCGGAGGTCCTGGAGCGGGCGCAACGCCGGCAGTACCCGGCTTCATACAAGCTGCGCGTCCTGGCCG
>JBOGSE010000705.1:0-1081 GCA_050694895.1 bacterium
GGCTCCCTCAGGCTTGGTGTGCAGGGTGGCATGCACGATGGCCTCCACCTTTTCTGGCGGGATGGAAGGCTTGCGACCACGACCCGAGCGTACCTTGCCGACACCGGCGAGTCCCTCCTGCGGGAAGTGGTTGCGCCACTCGATGACGCTGGAGCGCGAGACGCCCACGCGGCTGGCGATTTCGGTGTTCGCCACCCCCTCGGCTGCTAGGAGCAACGCCTTGGATTGCTGCACCACCCGGTGTGGCTTCGACCGGGATTTCGCCAGTTCCTCCAGAGCCCAGCACTCTACCTGGGACAAATCCAGTGCCGCAGCGGGGGGATGAGCCATGTCCGTATCATCCTACACTAACCGCGCGGTCATTTCCGCATCACTACACTAGGCGTTCCCCTCGTCACCTGCGATGGCAGGCTGGCAGGCGCTTCAGGGCACGAGGCCCAAATCGAGCTCTTTGCCTCCTTCTGAACCCCAGCCAGCAGAATCCGAGGTGAGATCGACGCCGGGAGGGGGTAGGCCGGTCCGCGCACCGGCCGATTCTCTTGGAGCTGATTGATCGGTGCGCGAACCGCGTAGAGCTGCCCACGGACACGCGAGCGTTCTCGGGCTGAAGTGACCATTTGATGCATGAGCAGGCTGCGCCCGCTTCTGATGGCCCTGAGGTCATTCAGCTGTGGATCGGCGACCGAGTACCACATCGATCCCGCGCAGGGCAGGATGAGGTCGAGCTGTGCTCTCGGAACCCTTCCGACATGGTCCGTGAGCACATGTCGGTCCACTGCCACGATCTGCGAGATGTTGGCCACGGAATCCTTGGGCAGGCCGGTTCGCCGCGCTTTTAGGAGCACGTTGCCGGGAGCAGGGGCCCAGCGGAGATTGCTCGTGAGAGGCACAACGACCACCGTCGCGAGGCGACTGGCGTTGAGGGCGTACGACCGGCCGCACGTGCCGGGTGGCCGTGACGTAGCGGTGCACGAGCTCGTCGGGCACGGCGATCTTGATGTCGAGGACCTTGAGCAGGCGATCCGAGCGGATCAGGCGCACGAACTCGACCAGGCCCCGTCGAGGGAGGTCGGTCGGCACC
>JBOGSE010000706.1:0-22151 GCA_050694895.1 bacterium
GACCAGCGTCGAGGGGGGCACGATCGCCACCCCCGCGCGCTCGAATTCGTCGAGCATTGTTCCCAGCACACGCGCCGTGCGGCGGCGAACATGGCCGATGGCGATAGCGGCACCCCGCTCTCTGGCCAGCGTGATCAAACGACGGACCTGCGCTCGGATGGCGTCCTCATCGTTCTCGTTGTCGAGAAAGACCGCCCGCGCCGCCGTGGGCACGCCGAGCTCGGTCGCCACGGACTCTCCCACCGTCTCCGCCGTGGTGCGGCTGTCGATGAAGAAGAGCCCGGCCTCGCGCACGGCCTCCACGACCGCGCGCATGACCCGCCTGTCGGCCGTGCCTTTCGACCCCATGTGATTGTTGACGCCGACAGCACCCGGTACGGACGCGAGGCCGGAGCGGACTGCGCCGTGAATCTCGGCATCGCTCATCGCCACGGTCACGCCTCCAGGCCCAAGCGCCCGGTCGTCCGCGGACTCGACCGGCAGGTGGAACAGAACCTCAAGCCCGGCCGCCCGGCTCCGGCGGGCGACATCGGCGGAGTATGCGAGACCAGGGAGGACGGCGACCGCGGCCGGCCGCCCGATGGCAACAATTTCTTCCACGTCGTCTGGGCTGCCGCCTGCGTCATCGAAGATGATTGCAGCCTGAAACTGAAGAGCACCCGGCGGAGTGGCCAAAGACCCTGTCTGACGCGGTGCGGGCCCCGGCTGCGCGGGTGGCTGGAGTGACGGGACGCCTGACGGGGTGGGCGCAACGGGGGGCCTGGACACCGTGGACTCAGGCGCCGGCCCAAGCACAACCACCCTCGCAGACGGCCGGGTACTCTGCCCAAGCCAGAACCCGACCACACCCGCGGCCACGGCACCCGCAACGGCCGCCAGGATGGCAAAACCCGCCAGACGCGATCCCTTGCGGCGGCGGCTCATATGTGAGCGATTGGTACCGGCTATCGCTTCTGCGCGAGGCGCTGCTTGAGGACGTCGATCGCGCGCTTCAGCTGGTCGGCCTGGATGCGCGTCACGTCCGCTTCGGCCTTCCCTTCGAGACGCTCCCCGGCCGCTACGTCGGGCGCGATCCCGACGCCGTGGATGTCGCGTTCGGCGGGAGTCAGGTATTTTTCCGTCGTCACAGCCGCGGCCCCGCCGCTGCTGAGCGGAAAGATCGATTGAATGACACCCTTGCCAAAGGTCTTGATCCCGACAACCGTGGCCTCGGCCGAGTCGCGCAGGGCGCCGGCGAGGATTTCGGACGCACTGGCGCTGAACTCATTCACGAGAACCACGATCGGGACGCCGACCTTGACTCCACCCCCGGAGCGCTCGGTCGTGCGGCGCCCGTCGCGGCCTACGCGGTGCAACACGGGCCGGCCATGGGGCACAAAGCGCGACGCGATCTCCAGGGCTTCGTGCAGCAGTCCTCCCCCATTGCTACGGAGATCCACGATGACCCCCCGGACGCGGTCCTTCGATATCCGATCGAGTTCGGCCGTGACCTCCCGTGGCGTGTCGTCATTGAATGCCTGGATCCGTATGTAGCCCAGGCGGTCGGCGGCGAGCGTGCGCCGCGTGGCTTCATCGAGGGACGAGGCCCCCTGGACGGAAACGATCTGGATGCGCGCGCGGGTGATCTCCACGTCCACATTCAGACCCGGCCTGGCAATCCGCAGCTTCACTTTCGTCCCCGCCGGGCCGCGGATGCGCGTCACCGCCTCCTGCAGCGCCATGCCGTCGGTCGACACGTTGTTGATGAGCCTGATGCGGTCGCCCGGACGGAGCCCGGCGCGATGGGCCGGTGTCCCTTCGATTGGCTGCACGACGATCAACTGTCCATCCCGCATGTCGATGAAGATCCCGATGCCGAAGAAGAACCCTTTGACCCCCTGCGAGAATTCCTTGTAGACCCCGGGTTCCATATATCTGGTGTAGGGATCACCCAGCGCCTCCAGCATGCCGCGCGCGGCGCCGTCGAACAGTTTGGATGTCTCCGGCGGGGGATTGAGATACTCTCGCCGTGCGAGGTTCAGGACCTCCCGCAGCAGGCCAAACCCCTGGTCGTCCGCGGACCGCGCGGTCGCGTCGCGATGGCCGGCCCCAAACCCGGCGAGGAACACGCCGGCGGCAAGCACCGTCACCAGGAGAACGCTTATCGGCCGGACCCGCCTCAACACGGGACATCGCCTCCCAGTCCAGCCATGGCTGCGCATGGCCGAAGACTACTGACTGCTGTAGCTTACTCTGGTCGCGGACGGCGAACAAGCTGGCGGCACTCACCGGGTGGGATCGACGGGTTTGCCGTTCTGCCTCACCTCGAAATGCAAGTGCGGCCCCGTGCTGTAGCCCGTACTGCCGACGTGCCCGATCACATGTCCTTGCGGGACGTGCTGACCCGGTGACACAAGGATCGCGGACAGGTGCCCGTAGAGCGTGCTCGTGCCCTGCCCGTGATCGATGATAACCAGTTTGCCGTATCCGCCGTACCACCCGGCGAAGAGCACGACGCCCGCGTACGCCGACTTCACGGGGGTTCCGCGGGCCGCGGAGATATCGAGGCCTTGATGAAATTGGCGAATCCTGAAGATTGGGTGGCGGCGAAAGCCGAACCGTGACATCAATACCCCGCGCAGCGGCCAGACGAACGCCGCCAGCGACCGCCCCAGCCCAGGACCGGGTGCGGACTGCAGCCGCCTGATCAGCGCCTCAATCTCGGCCGATTCCTGTTCCAGATCGCGCACCGCCCGTTCGGCCGCGGTGCGCTGGTTCACGATGCCCGTGAGCACCCTGCGCTTGGCCGTGACCTCCTCTGCCAGCTGCGCATGCTGCTCTTCCGTCTCCCCGAGCAGGGCCCGCAGCCGGGCCTGTTCGACGTCCAGCGCTTCGCGCAGCACCGTCGTGCGGTCACGGTCGGTGGTATACGCGCGAATGAGCCGCCCATCCGCGCGGATGATCGCGCCGACCAGACGCGCGCGCGTCACGAACTCTGGAAACGTAGCGGCGCCGAGAACCACGTCGAGGTACCCGGCGCGCCCATACCGGTGCAGATCGACCAGCCGTCCGGCCAGCAGTGCTCGGCGACGGGCCAGGGCCATCTCGGCCCGAGCGAGTGCGGAAGCTGCGCCTTCGGCGCGCATACGCGTGCGGCCGAGCTCGGTGGCCAGGCGTGCAAGCCGGTCCTCCGTGGCTTCACGCCGGCGATCCAGCCGCAGCACTTCATCGGTGGTGCTGCGCTCGCGCCGGCGCGTCTGCCGAAGGCGCTGCCGTTCTTCTTCGAGCCGGCGTTGCAGGCGGCGCAGTTGTTCCTGTTTTTCTGGAAGGGTCCCCGGCGCCGCGTCCGCCGCCGGTACCAGCGCCGCGGCGCACGCGGCCACCAGCGCGCCCGCCAGAATCCGGCGCATTCCGGTGAGCCCGGTCACGCGCGCAAATACCGACGCACGCCGACGGCGCTCGCGCACAGACCCACGGCAATACCAAGGACCCACACGGTGAGGACAGCGGTCGGGACCACGTCGGCGGGTGGAAGCAGCGGAAGGAACGGTAGCGACATCGCGGCGCGGCCGGCCAGCATCGTGTAGCCCGCCGCGAGCACGCATGTCGTCACCAGCGCCGCCACGGCGCCCTGCAGCACTCCTTCGACCAGAAATGGGCCTCGAACGAATCCCGGCGTCGCGCCCACCAGGGTCATGATCTCGATCTCCTGACGCCGGGAGGCAACGGTCAGCCGGATGGTGTTCATGATGATGACAAGCGCGGCCGCCGCCAACAGCGCTGCGATGACCGCGCCGGCGACGCGCACCGCGCGCGTCAGCGCCACGAGCCGGTCTACCACGGGCGTGCCGAACACGACTTCATCGATCCCCGGGATCCGTCGCAAGGCATCCGCGACGTCGCGAATCTGGGCGGCATCGACGACGCGCACTTCGATCGAATCCGGGAGAGGATTGGCCGCCAGCAGATCGCTGGTGGCGGCAGACACCCCGAAGGTGCGTTGCAGCCTGCGCAGGGCCGCCGCACGCTCCACGATGACGGCGCCGCGCACCGACGGTAAGGCGTTCGCGCTCGCCAGGATTCGCTGCTGCCTGGCCATAGACATTCCCTCGCGCAGGAAGCCGATGACCTCGACCTGCCCTTCGAGAATGGCGGCCAGGTGCACCAGATTCGCCGACGCCATGACGCCGGCGCCGGCCACCGCAAGTGCGATGACGATCGTGCTCGTTGCGGCAGCCGCCATCAGCCCGTTGCGACGCACTCCACCAACCGCCTCGCGCAGGATGAGCCTTCCTGCGCCGGATGAGTCCCGGCGGCGCTGTGACGCGGGCGCGGGCTCAGTGCGCGATCTGGTAGAGGCCTCGACGCTCATCTCGAACAACACGGCCGCACTTCAGCGCGATCACGCGGCGGCGCAGAATATCGACCATCGTGGGGTTGTGCGTCGTGACGACAACCGTTGTGCCGCGCCGGTTGATGGCGCTCAGGAGCTGCATGATCTCCCAGGCAGCGGCGGGATCCAGATTCCCGGTGGGCTCATCGGCGAGGATGATGTGCGGCCGGTTCACAATCGCGCGCGCCACCCCGACGCGTTGCTGCTCGCCGCCGGAGAGGCGCGTCGGCAGATCCCCTCCACGCTCGGGGAGGCCGACGACCTCCAGGGCCCACTGCACGCGCGGGGCGATCTCCACGAAGGGCACACCGGTGACGCGGAGGGGAAACGCGACATTGTCGGCGACTGTCCGATCAGCCAGAAGCCGGAACTCCTGGAAGACGACCCCAAGCCGCCGGCGCAGGTCCGGGACATCCCCGGCCGGGAGCACGCCCACATCGACGCCGTCGACGACGACCCGGCCGGTCGTGGGGCGCTCGATCCGTTGGATGAGTTTCAGGAATGTCGACTTCCCGCTGCCGGTGGGGCCGACGAGAAACGCAAACTCGCCGGGCTCGATGCGAAGCGTGATGTCTTCAAGGGCCACAACGCCGGTCGTGTAGCGCTTACCGACCTGGTGAAACTGGATCATCGCTGCTCCGGCGAAAGGATGATGTCGCTGCGACGTCTGCTATAATGCCGTGCGGCGAATTCTCCGCATCCGTGTGATCTCCTGCCCGCGCGGAGGCCGCCGTAGACGTGCTACGCGGTCAATCTCCCGTCAGATTCCAGGTGGCGAGCTCCCCCAGCAGGCGGTCATCGGTCATGTTCAGATGAATCGGCGTCACTGAGATGAACCCCGCGGCAACGGCCCAGCTGTCGGTTCCCTCGTCGTCGTTCGCCGGTTCACGCCCGCCGGCAAGCCAGTAATACGAATGCCCGCGGGGATCGGTCCGCTTCTCCAGGCGTGACAGGTACCGCCGCCAGCCCTGCCGCGTGACGGCCGCGCCCTTCAGCGCGTCGGCGGGCAGGTTCGGGACGTTGACATTGAAGACCACGTCACCGGACAGACCGCGCTCCTTGATGAGGCTCGCGAGCCGCTCGGCAAACGGCGCGGCGACATCAAACCGAACGTCTGTATACGCCGCGACCGACACGGCGATGCTCGGGATGCCCAGGATTGCGCCCTCCAGGGCCGCGGAGACGGTGCCGGAGTACGTCAGATCGAGGCCGAGGTTTGGCCCGACGTTGATCCCCGAAACGACAATATCCGGGCGGCCATCCAGCAGCTCGCGCACACCCAACACCACGCAGTCCGCGGGCGTCCCGTTGGTCGCCCACGCCGCGATGCCGTCAGGAAACGTTGTCGATGGCCGGGCGCGCAGGGGCTTGTGGAGGGTGATCGCGTGTCCGGTCGCGCTCCGCTGATGCTCGGGGGCGACCACGGTAGTGTCGTGGCGGGCGCCAAAGACCTCGGCGAGTGCCCGCAGGCCCGGCGAATAAATCCCGTCGTCGTTGGTGAGCAGAACCTTCATGCCGTGCCGGCGCCCGACTCGGCGCGGACCTCTCCGGCCAGCCACTCGAGGTAGGGCGCGGCGCCGCCGGTGATGGGAAGCGCGATGACCTCGGGCACGGTGTAGGAGTGTAGCGCGCGGACGCGTTCGGTGAGTGCGGAAAGAAGATGGCGCCCTGTCTTGATGATCAGGAGGATCTCCTCCGTATCTTCAACCCGGCCCCGCCAGCGATAGATCGAGCGCAGGCCGGGAACGATGTTCACGCAGGCCGCGAGCTTCTCGTCAACAAGGGCGCGGGCCACGCGTGCGGCCTCCTCGGGACTGCTGGCGGTGACCAGCACGACAAGGGGTTCCATCGGATCTCGACGCCGGGAGTCTAGCCTGCGCTAGTCCTGCTCGCGCCACCAGTCCGGAGACACGTCGCGCAGCGACCGCACCTTGCGGACGCTGGGGCGCGCCCCGGCCCGTTCTTTGGCGACGCGCGCCCGCAGCTGCTCGAACTCGCGCAGGTCCGTGAGGACTTTCAACGTATTCCAGACGGCTTCTTCGACATGCTCGCCGCCCTCTTTCTGCACCAGCGCCACCAGCGGATCGATGACACGTTTGTCCCGCAGCTTGCCGAGGATGCGGATGGCCAGTCGCTTGACTTCCACATCTTCATCGTCCAGCGAGGTGATGAGCTGGTCGGCGGCCCCATCTCCGAACAGCGCAAACAGCACACGCAGCGCGAACCGCCGCACCTTAGGCATAGGGTTCTCAAGCGCGGTGCGGAGCTGACCGATAACCTCTCCGCGCGGCCGGCCGGAGAACGCCTCGAGCACCATCTTCGACGGGTGAATCTCGCGGTCGACGTGCGCGGTTTCGCTGCCGTCGAGCACGCCCCGCTCCTCCAGACGTGCAAGGGTCGCCACCACCGCCTCCTGCATCCGCGGGTCGCGTAGGAAGAGATCGATCAGCGGACGGACGATGCGGTGATCGCCGACGCGGCCGAGCACCGAGATGGCCGTAACCTGGACGACCTGACTATCGTGAGCGAGCGCCGCGAGCAGATTATCGATTGCCCGCGGCCCGATCTCGACAAGAATCTTCATCACTTGCGTACCGATCTTGCGCCGCAGAACCTTGTCCTCGAATGCGGCCATGAGCGTGGCCACGGCATCTGGTCCGATACGGACCAATGCCTCGGTAGCCGCCAGCTGCAGCGACCGCTCGCGTCGGGCGAGCACGCGGATGAGGGGCTCGACGGCGCCTTTGTCGCGAATATCCCGCAGTCCGTTGACCGCCTGCAGCACGACCTGCTCGCTCCTGTCTGCGAGCGCGGCGCGCAAGGCTTCGCCTGCTGCCGGACCGCTGATGCGGCGCAGCGCCATGACCGCGCTCTTGCGGACATACTCATCCGAGTCCTGGAGCGCGCGCGCGAGCGCCTCGACCGCCCCCTCATCGCCCAGTTTGCCGAGCGCGTGGGCAGCGTCGCTGCGCACGGTCACGTCGCTGCTCTCAAGCTGCCGGAGATAGCGTTGCAGCTCGTCGGCCTTAGCGGCCTCCGGCATTGCTTCCTCCTTAAGAAAACGACATGTGCTCAACCGGCGCCGGGCGTTGCCCGACGCCTCCCCAGCAACCGGGCTCGCCACGCTCGCCTTAACTCTGATACATCCGCGTACCCAACCGGCGTCGGATGTTGCCCGACGCCTCCCCAGCAACCGGGCTCGCCACGCTCGCCTTGACTCTGTGCCCTGATTATGCCTCATTCTGGGGATTCCGACCATGCCCTGCCCGCGGACGTTGCAAACCGGACGTGCGGCCCCGGGGTTGGCGGCGCATGTCCAGGTGCTTGCATCGCCGGCATTCGCTTCCTTATACTGGCGGCAATGGCGCAGACGCCGGACGTCCGTTTCGCCCACTCCAGTGAGGCGGAACTCGCCCGGATCCTGGACTTCTACAGCATCCGGTGGGAGTACGAACCCCGATCGTTCCCGCTCGAATGGGACGAAGAAGGCCGTATCACCGAAAGTTTCAGTCCGGACTTCTACCTCCCCGACTTTGATGTCTATCTCGAACTGACGACGCTCAAGCAGAGCCTGGTCACCCGCAAGAACCGCAAGGTGCGGCGCATGCGCGAACTCTACCCCGACGTGCGGGTGAAGATCTTCTACGGCCGAGACTTCCGCAGCCTGCTCGCGAAGTACGATCTGATACCCGCCGCAACCCGCTGATGTTGGCGCCCCCGATTCGGGAGGTGCTCCTGACCGAGGAGCAGATCCAGGACCGGGTGCAGGCACTCGCCGCAGAGATTGGCCGTGACTATGCGGGCCGCGAGCTGGTCATGGTGACCGTCCTCAAGGGCGCCCTGTACTTCCTCGCCGACCTGACCAGGGCGCTCCAGATCCCGGTGGTGATGGACTTTATGGCCATCTCATCGTACCGCGGCGACAGGGGCCCGTCGGGTGTCGTCCGTCTGATGAAAGACCTGGATGAAGAGATCACCGGCCGTCAGGTGCTTCTCGTCGAAGACATCATCGATACCGGCTTGACGGCCTCGTACCTGCTTCGTGTGCTGCGCGCCCGTGACCCTGCCGATCTGGCGATCTGCACGCTGCTCGACAAGACAGCCAGGCGGATCGTTGACGGACTGCCGATTCGCTATCGCGGCTTCGAGATTCCCGATGCGTTCGTCGTCGGATACGGGCTCGACCACCGGCAGCTCTATCGGAATCTGCCATACATCGCCGTGCTCTCCGATCAGGCGCTTCGCCCGGAGTCCGCCACCTCGACCGGAACGGGCTAAAGAACCACGAGGGAGACGGCCATCCTCGCCCTGCGCGGCATCAGCAAAGCCTTTCCGGGTGTCGTCGCCAACGACGACGTCTCTCTCGATCTGGCCGCCGGCGAGGTTCACGCGCTGCTCGGCGAAAACGGAGCCGGCAAGACTACGCTGATGAACATCCTCTACGGAGTCTACCAGCCGGACCGCGGCGAGATCCGGCTGCGCGATCGGACCGTGCGCATCCGCTCGCCGCGCGACGCCATCACGCTCGGTATCGGCATGGTCCCCCAGCACTTCCTGCTCATCCGCCGGCACACCGTCGCTGAGAACATCGCGCTGGGTCTTGCGCGCGCGAGCATGCTGTTCCCCGCGCGCAGCATCGAGGCGCAGGTGGCCGATCTTGGATCGCGCTATGGACTGGCCACAGATCCACGGGCGCGCATCTGGGAACTCTCGCCCGGCGAGCAGCAGCGAGTGGAGATCCTCAAGACGCTCATGCGCGGCGCAGAGATCCTCATCCTCGACGAGCCGACCAGCGTGCTCACCCCTCAGGAGACCCACGGACTGTTCGATGTCCTTCGCCGGATGAAGCAAGAGGGGCACGCGGTCATCTTCATCTCCCACAAGCTCGACGAGGTCATGACGATCGCCGACCGCGTAACGGTGCTGCGCCGCGGCCGCGTTGTTGGAACGGTCCCGATCGGCAAAACGGATAAGCGTGGCCTGGCGCGGATGATGGTTGGGCGCGACGTCGAGTTCCAGGTACGCAAAGAGCCGCGGCACACGGATGGAGAAGCGCTCGTGGTCGAGGGCATCACCGCGATGAGCGACCGTAACCTGCCCGCGCTGCGGGGTGTCTCGTTCGCTGTGGGCCGCGGGGAGATTCTGGGCGTCGCAGGCGTGGCGGGCAACGGCCAGCGGGAGCTCGTGGAGGTGCTGACGGGACTGCGCCCCTCCCGAGGCGGGCGGATCAGGCTCCACCAGCGCGATATCACCAACCTCTCGGCGAAAGCGCTGCACGAGGCCGGCGTTGCGCACATCCCAGAAGACCGCATGCTGCTCGGGGTCGTACCGGCGATGTCGGCCGCCGACAACCTGGTGCTCAAGCAGTATCGGTATCCGCCGTTCTCGCGCGGTCAGATTATCGACCATCAGGCCGTCACGCAGTTTGCCCGCCGCGTCATCGGTGAATACGACATCGCCACACCCGGCCCAGAGACTCCCGTGAGGCTGCTCTCCGGAGGCAACATTCAGCGGCTCGTCCTCGGACGCGAATTGTCAGGGCGGCCCGACCTCATCGTTGCCGCTCACCCCACGGCGGGCCTCGACGTGCGCGCGACGGAACAGATTCACGGTCTGCTCCTGAAACGGCGCCGGGAAGGCGCGGCGATCGTGCTTGTCTCAGAGGATCTGGATGAGGTCCTGGCCCTCTCCGACCAGATCGCGGTGCTGTATTCCGGTGCGATCGTGGGGCTGATGGCCGCCGCGGACGCGGATCGTGAGCGCATCGGCCTCATGATGGCCGGGCAACCCGCATGAGGCAGTTCGGCCCGCTGTGGATCGAACGGGATCCGGTTCCAACCTGGCCGTGGGTCCTGGCGGTGTCCATCGCGGCCGTGCTCGCCGCCTTGGTCGCCGCGGGCGGGCTCTTTTGGGCGTTTGGCATCAACCCCCTGAGGGCGTACGCCGTAATTTTCGGCGACACACTCAACGCACAGTCGGCGCCCGAAATCCTCCGGCAGACGATTCCTCTGCTGCTCTGCGGCGTGGGCCTCGTGCTCGCGTTCCGCGCCCAATTCTGGAACATCGGGGCCGAGGGGCAGCTGCTCATGGGCGCGGTCGGCGCCACGGCCGTCGCGCTCTTTGCCCCGCTGCCTGGTCCGGCGCTCATTGCCGCCATGTTCGTCGTCGGGTTCATCTGCGGGGCCGGATGGGGACTGCTCCCAGCCTTCCTGCGCCTGCGTCTGGACGTCAACGAAGTCATCACAACGTTGATGATGAATTACATCGCGCTCTTTTTTGTGGAGTGGCTCATCCACGGCCCTTGGAAGGGGCAGGAGTCGTTCGGATTTGCGTACAGCGATACGTTCCCACAGGCCGCCCGGCTCGCGGTGATTCCGGGCACGCGCGTGCACTGGATCACTCTGGTCATCGGCGTGCTCCTGGCCGCCGGACTGGCGTTCGTGCTGGCGCGCACGCGGCTGGGCTTCGAGGTGCGAGTACTGGGGCAGAATGCGTCCGCGGCACGCTACGCGGGCATCGACCCGCTGCGCACGACGGTGGCGGCAATGGTGATCTCGGCCGGCGCGGCCGGTCTGGCGGGCGTCGGCGAGGTCGCCGGCATTCACCACAAACTGCTGGCGCCCGATCAGGTGTCGCTGGGCTACGGGTATGCGGCGATCATCGTCGCCTGGCTGGCACGGGGCAGCCCCCTGGCGGCGATCCTGACGGCAATGTTCCTCGGCCTGATCTATTCGAGCGGCGATGTGATGAAGGTGACGCTCCAGATGCCGTTTCGTGTCACGGACATCTTCAACGGATTGATCTTGATGTTCCTGATCGGCAGCGAGCGTCTCCTTCCCTATCGAGTACGGTGGGGGGTGCGCGCCGGCGCGCCCGGCCGTGACGCGCCGCAAAGCGCGCCGGGTGCGGCCGATGCTGAGACACCGGCGGCCGGCAACCCGGGGGCGGGCTCCGCGCGGGTGGCCGACGATCGCTGAGTGGGTCATCACGACCATCGTGCGGGCGCTTGCGATCGGCACGCCACTGCTGTGGGCGGCGATCGGGGAGATTTACGCCGAGCGGTCGGGCGTCGTCAATCTCGGCGTTGAAGGCATGATGATCCTGGGCGCGTTCTTCGCCTTCGCGGTGGCACACACCACCGGCGATCCGGTGACCGGATTGCTGGCCGCATCCGCGGCCGGCGGGGTCGCGGCTCTCCTCCACGCGCTTCTTTCGGTGACCCTGCGCGCAAACCAGTATGTTTCTGGCCTGGCGCTTGCCATGCTGGGTCTCGGGATAGCCGGAGTGCTCGGACGTGGATGGGAAGGCATCCCGCTCTTGAATGCACTGCCCGAGATCTCGGCCTTCAACTATCTGGGGCTGCTGGTGGCCGGGGTGCTCTGGTTCATCCTCTACCATACCCGCGCGGGGCTGATCATCCGGTCGACGGGTGAATCGCCGGCCGCCGCGGATGCCGTGGGCGTGAATGTGGCGCTCGTGCGGTACCTCTGCGTGGCCCTGGGCGGCGTGCTCGCCGGGGTGGCAGGCGGATTTCTCTCGGTGGCCTACCGCCCTTCGTGGACAGAAGGCATGACGGGCGGCATGGGCTGGATCGCCGTGGCCATTGCCATCTTCGCCGGCTGGGATCCGCTCAAGGCCATCTGGGGCTCGCTGCTGTTTGGCGCGCTGTTCTTCCTTTCATTCCGGCTGCAGACCTGGGTCGCGCCGGAAGTTTTGCGGATGATGCCGTTCGCGTTTACCATCGCAGTCCTCACCGCAACCGCACGGAGCCGCCGCGGGCAGGCTGCGCCCGAAGCCCTGGGGATTCCCTACGAAGGTGGACAAAAGTAAAACGAAACGGCAGGTCCACCGCGGCAACTGCTCGAATACCATATCAGGGAGTGGGGCGCATTTCAGGCACAATTGCTGGTACCCGGCCGAACAGCCGGGGCTAAATCTGCGCGGTCCGGGAGGGAGCGTATGCGCTGGCTAACGCTGTTTTTGGTCGTTCTCGTTGTGGGCAGCCTGTCTCTTACGGGCGCCGCGCAGCCAAAGCTCAAGGCCGGCTTCATCTATGTGGGCCCGATCGGCGACTACGGGTGGACCCATGCCCACGATCAGGCCCGGAAGATCGCCGAGAAGGCTGTGCCGGGGCTTGAGACGGTCTACGTCGAGAGCGTTCCGGAGGGCCAGGCCGCACCGTTCATTGACAAACTGGTTCAGCAGGGCGCCAACATCATCTTCACGACCAGCTTTGGCTTCATGGACGGCACTCTGGCCGCGGCGAAGAAGTACCCCGATGTCGTCTTTGCGCATGCGTCGGGCTTCAAGCGTGCGCCCAACATGGCCACCTACATGGCCGACTTCTATCAGGTCTACTATCTGAATGGCCTGATGGCCGGCGCGCTGACGAAGTCCGGGAAGATCGGTTACGTCGGCGCGTTCCCGATCCCCGAGGTGAAGCGTCACATCGATGCGTTCGCACTGGGCATTCGCGCGGTCAATCCGAAGGCCACCCTTCATGTCCGCTGGATCTTCGAGTGGTTCAAACCGTCGGCGGCGAAGGAAGCCGCGGTGGCACTCATCTCTGAAGGCGTGGATGGGCTCGCCTTCACCGAGGATTCACCCACCGTCGTTCAGGAGGCGGGCAAGCGGGGGCTGGCGAGCTTCGGTCATTACTCCCCGATGCAGAAATTCGCGCCCAAACATGTCGTCTCGGGGCAACTCGTGCACTGGGAGAAGATCTACGTCGATTTCCTGACGAAGGTGAGTGAGGGCAAGTACACGACCAAAAATCTACAAAACGTCGACTACTGGTGGCTGCTTGCTGAGGGTGCCGTCGAGCTCGGGGGGGACTTCGGCGTACCGATCAACCCCGACTGGAAAGCGCGGCTCGAGGCCGTCAAAGTGAACACGCCCGACCTCGGCCGGATCTCGGCCTATGAGCTGGTGACGAAGCGCATGGCCCAGATGTCCGACGCAAAGGTCACGTTTGACCCGTTCACCGGCCCGATCAAGGACCGCAAAGGCAAGATGCGCGTACCGGCAGGCAAGCGGATGACCGTGGGCGAGCTCACGAGCATGGAGTGGGCTGCGCCGGGGGTCGTGGGGCCCTGGCCCAAGGAACCGTAGGCGATCGTTTCAGGCGCTGCGGGTAGCCAGAACGTCGAGGACTTGGGTCAACGGAACACCTCTGGCTCCCAAAAGGACCAGCAGGTGGTAGAGGACGTCGGCCGCCTCTTCGGCCACACGCTCGGGCGTTTCCTCGCGGGCCGCGCGGACGACCTCTTCGGCCTCTTCGGCCACTTTCGCCCCGATAGCCTCGAGGCCGCCGCGGAGCAGCGCAGCCGTGTACGACTTCTCCGGCATGGTGCGTCGGCGCTCGCCGATTGTCTCCTCCAGGCGCGAGAGCACGGGGCCAGACGACTGCACCCGTCCCTCCGGCGTTCGGTAGAAGCATGACGGCTGCCCGGTGTGGCATGCGGGACCACCAGGGACGACCTGCGTGAGGATCGCGTCGCCATCGCAGTCAACGCGCATGCCGACAACCCGCTGGGTATTGCCCGACGTCTCCCCCTTGTGCCACAGCGCGCCCCGCGATCGGCTCCAAAACCAGGTTTCGCCCGTCTGAATCGTCCGGGCCATCGCCTCCGGGCTCATCCAGGCCAGCATCAACACCGCGCCGGTGCGGGCGTCCTGAACGATGCAGGGCAGCAGGCCATTCGCCCAGCTCAGCGGAACGGCACCCAAGTTATGCGCGGCCTTCACGCGCGTGCCCCCTCCCCTTCCCCGGCTCCGGCTTCCGCTTCACCGCCCAACCGCACCGGGATTCCGGCAGCGGCAAGCGCCGCCTTCACCACCGAAATGGGATACTGCCCGAAGTGGAAGATCGATGCGGCCAGGGCCGCGTCTGCGCCACCGATGGTGAGGGCATCGCGGAGATGGTCAGGATGGCCTGCGCCGCCCGAGGCGACGATCGGGATTCTGACTGCCTCGGCGACGCGCCGCGTCAGCGTGAGTTCATACCCGTTGCTGGTTCCGTCGCGGTCGATGCTCGTCAGCAGGATCTCCCCGGCGCCCAGGCGCTCGCCCTCCTGCGCCCAAGCCACCGCGTCGCGGCCCGTGGGCCTGCGACCTCCGTGGGTCACGACTTCGTACCAGACGTCCCCACCGTTTCCGCTCGGCCCGTTCCCCTCGCGCCGCAGCGCGTCGATCGCCACAACGATGCACTGACTGCCAAACCGTTCCGCGGCCTCGGCAACGAGATGCGACCGGGCGACGGCCGCGGTGTTCACCGCGACTTTGTCCGCGCCGGCGAGCAGCAGGTCGCGGACATCCTCGACGGAGCGCACCCCTCCTCCCACGGTCAGGGGAATGAAGACGCGCTCGGCCGTGCGCGTGACCACGTCGAGCAGCGCGCCCCGGCCCTCCACCGATGCGGTGATGTCGAGATAGACGAGCTCGTCGGCGCCATCGCCGTCGTAGCGTGAGGCGAGAGCCACCGGGTCGCCAGCATCGCGCAGATCCACGAACGCGCGGCCCTTCACCACGCGGCCGCTCCTGACATCCAGACACGGGATGATCCGTTTGGCCAGCATCACTCGGCTCCCGCGGCCGCGTGCGCGCCCGTGGCCATGCGCAGCGCCTCTGCCAGGGATAGCCGTCCCTCGTAGAGGGCCCGGCCGATGATCACTCCCTCCGCCCCGGCGGCGGCCGCGGCTGCCACATCGGCCGGTGAAGCCACACCGCCCGACAGGATGACCGGCACGCGAATGTGTGCAATCAACGCAGCCAGACCGGTAAGATCGGGCCCGCTCAGCATGCCGTCGCGCGCAACGTCAGTGTAGATCAAGCGCGGGGTCCCGGCCTCGACCAGTCTCTGCGCGGCGTCGAGCGCAGACAGCGCCGCCGTCGACTGCCATCCTTCGATGGCCACGCGATCCTCGCGCACATCGACCGCCACGGCGATGCGCTCCCCGAACTCCTCGAGCGCCCGGGGCAGCAGAGCGCCGGCTATGGCCGCGGTCCCCAGGATCGCGCGCGCCGCCCCGACCCCAAAGGCCGCGCGCAGATCGGCGAGTGAGCGCAGACCTCCGCCGACCTGGACCGGAATCGGCACATCGGCGCAGATGCGCTCGATCGTGGCCAGATGCCGCGGTGAGCCTTCGCGCGCCCCGTCGAGATCGACCACGTGCAGCCACCGCGCGCCCTCGTCGGCCCAGCGGCGGG
The DNA here is from genome assembly GCA_050694895.1 of bacterium. GTDB lineage: Bacteria > Sysuimicrobiota > Sysuimicrobiia > Sysuimicrobiales > Humicultoraceae > JBQTJP01. The sequence goes on from JBOGSE010000706.1 coordinate 15,581, forward strand.
CCAGTGCGACCGGATTGCCGCCGACGTCGGTCCGGCGAGAGACATCGCCCTGCCGGAGTCGCACCGCCTGTCCGCCCATCAGATCGATCGCGGGATAGACGATCATGCGCGGACGCGCGCCCCGGCCATTTCAGCCACCAGGTTGCGCAGCAGACGCGCGCCCGCGCGGCTGCTCTTCTCGGGATGGAACTGCAGCCCCCAGATCGCGCCGTGCCGGACGATCGCCGGGAAGCGCACGCCGTACGTCACTTCCGCGATCACGACGCGGGAGTCTGCGGGCCGGACGACATACGAGTGGACAAAGTACATGTACGGCCGCTCCGGTAAACCACGAAACAGCGCGTTGGCCGTGCCTTCCAGCACATTCCAACCCATGTGCGGGACCTTTACGCCCTCGGGCAGACGGCGCACCACTCCCGAAATGAGCCCAAAGCCCGGAGTGGGGCGGCCCTCATCGCTTTCTTCGAAAAGGAGCTGCATGCCCAGGCAGATGCCGACGAGCGGCGTGCCGCGGCGTGCCGCGTCGCGAATTGGGTCCACGAGGCCGGCGGCATTCAATCTGGCCATGGCAGGTCGAAACGCGCCGACACCGGGCACCACGATCCCGTCCGCCCGCTGCAGCCCCTCGGGGCCAGCGGTGATCTCGGGGACTGTCCCGGCTTCGGCCAGCGCGCGTGCCGCGCTGCGCAGGTTACCCGCGCCGTAGTCGATGAGGGCGATCCGCATCGGCATCTCCCAGACCTCACAGAACGCCCTTGGTGGACGGCACCCCGCGCCCGACCACGGCCACCGCACGGCCGAGGGCCACGCCCAATCCCTTGAAGGCGGCCTCGGCGATGTGGTGGCTGTTGCGGCCCCGCACCAGATCGAGATGCACCGTGATCGCCGCGTGAGTGACGAACGCCCGGAGGGTCTCCTCAATGAGCTCTGTCGGGAACGTGCCGATCCGGTCGGTCGCCACCGGCAGGTCGAGGTGGAGGTACGCGCGGCCCGAGACATCGAGCGCCACGCGCACGAGCGTCTCGTCCATGGGAAGGTGCAGCGACGCGAATCGCGCGATCCCCTCGCCGCGGCCCACGGCCTGGCGGAAGGCCTGACCCAACACGATGCTCGCGTCCTCGACCGTGTGGTGCACGTCGACCGCGAGGTCGCCGCTCGCCCGCAGCGTCAGGTCGAACCCACTGTGACGGACGAGCGCGGCCAGCAAATGATCGAAGAAGGGGACACCCGTCTCGATCGAGGCCTGCCCGCTGCCGTCGAGGGTGAGCCGGGCCGCGATCTCTGACTCGGCCGTCTGGCGCCGGACCTCCGCGGCCCGCGTCGCGATGCCTCCCCCGCGCGTCATGATCCACCTCGCGGCGGGGCGTGACTCGGCCGAGGCACGATCTCGGAGATGGCCCCGAGAAACCGGTTGTTGTCTTCCGGTGACCCGATCGAGACGCGCAGGCATGCCGCCAGGCGCGGCGCCGATGAGACATCGCGCACCAGCACACCGCGTTCTATCAGGGCCTCCCAGACGTCCCGCGGCTTCCGGCCCGGCTCGAACAAGATGAAGTTCGTCTCACTCGGATAGACCCGCATGCCCAGCCGTTCGAGCGCCGAGGCGACACGGCCGCGCTCGGCGATGACGGTGCGGACCCGGCCGACCGCCACGTCCCGGTGCGCGACCAGAATCGGGGCGGCAACCTGGGCGGCCAGGTTCAGGCTGTACGGCGGCGAGACCTTTGCGATCTCGGCGATCACCGGCGCCTGGGCGGTGATCCATCCAATGCGAAGGCCGGCGCTGGCCATAGCCTTGCTGAACGTGCGTGTGAGCACAAGATTCCCGTAGCGATGCACCGTTTGCAGGTGAGACTGCCGCGTAAACTCCCAGTAGGCCTCGTCGATGACGACGGCGCCCGGCGCGCCTTCCAGCACCGCGGCAACCGCGTCGCGGTCGAAGACATTGCCGGTCGGGTTGTTCGGCGACGCCAGATAGATTGCCGCGGCGCGATGCGCGTGCGCGGCGCGGAGCACCACATCGGGATCGAGCGCGAAGTCACTTCCCAGCGGCACTTCGACCACGCGCGCACCGGTGGCGATGGCCAGTGCTTTCGTGAGGGAAAACGTCGGCGTCGGCATGACGACCACACCGCCCGACGCGGTCGCGGCGAATACGGCCCGTAGTGCCTCGTTCGACCCCGCGGCCGGCGCGACCATTGCCGCTGGCGCTCCCTGCATCCTTCCGATCGCGTCAGCCACCGCGTCGCCGCGCGTGGCCGTGGGGTAGTGGTGCCAGGGCGCGGCGATCAGACGCTCGACGACCTCGCGCTTGATTGCCTCGGGCCAATCGCCGGGCGCCTCGTTTTGATGCAGCCGGACTGCGCCTTCGGGCGCCGGTAACCGGTACGCCCGCATGGCCCGCACCTCGGGCCGGATTGTCGCGACGCCCACGGCGGCCGGCACACCTGCCGGTTCGACCGGCCTGGGCCCGGCCGACTGCCCGCCGGCCGCGTGCTGATCGGCCGTCCTCATCCTCGCCCTCCCTCACGTTCGGTGATGGCCTGTACATGCGCCGGAAAGCCTTCGTACCGTCCCAGAGCGATCGCCACGGGTGCGACCGCGCGTAGCCCTTCGGCGGTGAGCGCGGCAATCGACGTGGCCTTCAAGAACGAGAGCACGGTCACCCCGGACGCGGCGGCGGCCGCGCCGCCGGTAGGAAGTGCCGCGGGGACGCCGATCGCGTAGTTGGCCGCGGCAAACGGCGTTGTCTGGCCGATGAGAATCTCCCCGGCGTGACGAATGCGCGCGGCTACGGCCATTGGATCACCCACGGCCAGTTGCAGGTGCTCGGGCGCGTAGAGATTGATCCACGCGATGGCTTCGTCGAGATCGGCGACAAACACGCCGCCCAGATCGGTCACGGCACTCCGTGCGAACGAGCGGCGAGGCTCCGGCAGGCGCTCGAGATAGCGCGGGATGACCGCAACGGCGCGCTCGGCCACGGCCGCCTCGGTCGCAAGGAGGATTGCCGCCGAGTCCGCGCCGTGCTCCGCCTCGTTGAGGAGATCAATGGCCAGATAGTCTGGATCGGCCGATCCATCCGCGAGGATGATTGCCTCGCTGGGACCGAGCGTCACCAGTGGACGCGCTCCGTACGCCGCGGCGGCCTGCTGCACCGCCGCGATTACCGGATTGCCGGGGCCGACGATGATGTCGGTTTTCGGGATCGTCTCCGTGCCTACCGCGAGCGCGGCGACGCCCGCCGCGCCGTTGCACCGGAAGATCCGTGTGAGCCCGAGCATGTGCGCGGCGGCGAGAATGGCGGGATCCACGCTCCCATCACGCCGCGGTGGGACAACGACGGTGATGTCGGTCACACCCGCGACCACGGCCGGGGTGACAAGCGCCACCAGTGTTGAAGGAAATGTGCCTTTGCCCGACGGCACGTAGATACCCGCCGAGCGAGCGGCCGCGTATTGGATGCCGGCCGCAACACCGGCCTCCAACTGCACGGTGGCGCGGGTCGGGGGGCGCAGCCACTCGTTGTACTGCCGCGAGCGGGCGATCGCGGCCTCAAGCGCCCGCCGTAGATCCTCATCGATGGCCTTCTGCGCGCCGCTGAGCTCACCCGCGCCGACCGCGAAGTCCTGCGGCCCAAGCTTCACACCGTCCCACCGCAGGGTGTAGGCCGATACCGCGGCATCGCCGTCGCGGGCGACATCTTCCAGGACACTGCGCGCATAGGCCCGCATCCTGTCGTTGAAGATCGCCTCAGACGAGCGGCGGAGACGGCGTCGGAGGTCGTCGGCGCGAATGTCGCTGAGACGCCGCACCGTGAAGGCATCGGAGGTAGCAGCGTTGGGCGCGAAGGCCTCAGGCATGGACTCCCGGTGACCTCTCCACGCGCACACTCTCGAGCAGGCGGACAAATTCCGGCACGCGGCGGGCGAGGCTGAGGCTGCTGCGGTTGACGACCAGCCTCGCCGTCGACCGGGCGACCTCGGCGACCTCGCGCAGGTGATTTGCGCGGAGGGTCTGGCCGGACATGACCAGATCGACGATGCCGTCCGCCAAACCCACCAGCGGCGCGAGCTCGACCGTTCCGTAGAGGACAACGATCTCTACGGGCCGGCCGCTCTCCTCAAAGAACCCGGCGGTCAGGCGAGGGTACTTTGTGGCCACCCGCAGCATGCGACCCGGACGCCAGAGTTCCTCGAGGCGCGCCTCGGGCAGCGCAACGACCGCGCGGCAGGCGCCGAACCCCAGGTCGAGCAGCTCATAGACGTCGCGGCCCTGCTCGAGGACCATATCACGGCCGATGATCCCGACATCGGCGGCGCCTTGCTCCACGTAGGCCAGCAGATCGGTGGGCTTGGCGGCAATCACGCGCACCCCGCCTGGAAGCTCGACGACCAGGCGGCGTCCTTCACCCGTTGGATCCAGCGGAAGACCGACTCTGCGGAGCAGGTCGACTGCGCCGTCCCACAGCCTACCCGTGGGGAGAGCGATTGTCAGGGTGTCCATGTGCCTCGCTCAATCCGCTGGCGAACGGCGTCTACGACCGCGTCCAGGGTCACTGTGAGGTCCTCTCCGTCTCCACCAAACGCCACACGCGCCGCGCCGCCCACTGCCGTCACCGTGCAGATCGGATCAATGACGCCCGTGCGCCCGCCCACCGCCGCCAGGACCACCGCCACGCCGGTCTCTCGCAATCCTCGCGCGGCCTGCACGGCCTGACCATACTCCCCGTCGGCGTACCGCACGACAACCGTCGGTCTGCGCCCTGGCTGACTTCCGCCCGCGTCGAGAACTCGCTCGAGGCCGATGGCGAATCCGGTGGCCGGCGCCGCCTGGCCGAAGCGAGCAAGGAGCCCATCGTACCGCCCGCCACCCAGCAGCGGCATCCCGGCCCGGCCGGTGTGGGCCTCGAACACCGTTCCGCTGTAGTAGTCGAAGTCGCGGATCAGGCTGAGGTCGACCTCGACGCGAACGGCCGGTGCGTGGACCTTGACCCGGTCGAGCACGTCACGCAGGACCTCGACGGCCTCGCGGCTCTCCGGCGTCACGGCAAGGGTCCTGGCGCGCTCCAGCGCCTCTCCACCCCGCAGGACTGGAACCTGTCGCAATGCGTCACGGACGGGTCCGCCCGGCACGACGCCGTCAAGGTCGGCGAACGCCTTCCGGTAGAGCCGGTCGCGGACGATCTCGGCTGTCTCCTCCGACAGCGTCGCGACCAGCCCCCGGACGAAGCCCGCGTGGCCTACGCTGATCGCCGGCTGCCCGAGTCCAGCCGCGTGCAGCGCATCCGCTGAAAGCGCGATGACCTCAGCGTCGGCGTCGGGGCCGGCTTCGCCGATCAACTCTATCCCCGCCTGGGTGAACTCACGCAGCCGCCCCGAGCCTCTCTCCTGGCCGCGAAACACCTGGGCGACATAGGCCAGGCGCAGGGGTCCGGGCCCGGCGGGTAACAGGCGCGTGGCCGCAAGACGCGCGAGCGGCACGGTCATCTCCGGCCGAAGCGCCAGGACCTCTCCTCCGCTGTCGACGAGTTTGAGCAGCCGATCGGCAATGCCCGGCCCGCCGCCCGCCAGGAATGTCTCCAGGAACTCGAGCGTCGGCGTCACGACTTCCGCGTAGCCCCAGCGGGCGAACACTTCACGCAGGCCGGCTTCCAGCCGTCGACGCGCGGCCGCCTCGTCGACCGTCTGGTCGCGGAATCCGACCGGCAGGTTTCGCCAGCGGGCGACGTCATGGCGCGGTATCCGCATGCTTTGCTCCTTTATCACGCTAAAGTGTTAGTAGAGTAAACAGCGGAAGTTTATCACACCCCGCGGCCGAGGTCAACGCGGCCGCGGCCGTGGGCGACGCAACCGGGGACACTCGAGGCCGGGTCGAACGTACGGGACGCCGGGCAGCCCGTGGTCAGGCGCGGGGACGGCTCAGCCGGGGGAGAATCGCGCGGTAGCCATCAGCCCCATAGTCGAGGAACCGGCGAACCCGGCTGATCGTCGCGCTGCTTGCGCCGGTGCGGCGGGCAATGTCCTCGTACTTCCATCCCGCATCCAGCAGCCGTGCCACCTCGAGCCTGGCGGCGAGCGCGCGAATCTCTCCTATCGTGCAGAGATCCTCGAAGAACCTGTAGCACTCATCGACAGAGCGGAGGGTGAGGACGGCCCGCCACAGCTGATCGGTTAACGGATCGCGGAGTTTGGGGTTGACGGGAGCGGCTGATCGGCGCGCCATGGAGCCTCCCTGGGACACCTCCCAGGTGCTTCTGCCGGTGGGGCGCCTTCCCTGCCGGCACCATGCGGGCCACTGTCAGGAGCCGAGAGGTCCGATCAGGCGTCCACAGTTCTGGCAGGTCGGCGCCGCCGACCGGAGGAGCATGCCGCAGGCCGCGCACTCCTTCTGAAGCGGCCGGCCGCAGCGCGGGCAGGCGGGAGGGCTGTCCCGAAGGTCCGCGAAGGCCGCGTAGTATCCACATCCGGGGTTCACACAGACCGCAAAGGCTTCCAGCCTGCGACGCTCGGCATCAACGTGGAACTCGCCCGGGCGCCGGGCGCGCTCGTTGGACGGACGCATTTTTTGG
>JBOGSE010000707.1:0-1668 GCA_050694895.1 bacterium
GGGTCCGAATTGCGGTGATCTCGGCCAGCCTGACGGACCGGCCGCTGGGCGCCGTGGTCGGCGACATCCAGACGCAGACCAACGCGCTGGCACTGCCTCCCGGCTTCTCCATTTTCTTCGCAGGCGAGGCGCAGTTCCAGGCCGAGTCGTTCCGCGACCTGCTGATCTCGCTCGCGCTGGCGGTGCTCTTCGTCTACATGGTGATGGCAATGCAGTTCGAGTCGCTCCTGCATCCGATGACGATCATGTTCAGCCTGCCGCTTGCCGCGGTCGGCGCCTTCCCGCTGCTCGCGGTGACACGTATCAACGTGAGCATCATGTCGCTGCTCGGCATCATCATGCTGACCGGCATCGTGGTGAACAACGCGATCATCTTCGTGGACTACACCAACCGGCTGCGCGAACGCGGGCGCTCGCGGTGGGACGCGCTGCTGGAGGCCGGGGCGACCCGGCTGCGGCCGATCCTGATGACCTCCCTCGTGACGATCCTGGGCGGCCTTCCGGTCGCCCTGGGGTTGGGATCGAGTGGCGCAGAGTGGCGGCGGCCGTTGGGTATGGCCGTGCTGGGAGGTTTGTTGACCTCGACATTTCTGACCCTGCTGGTGATCCCGGTCGTCTACACGCTGCTGGAAGGCATCGTCAGCCGGGTCCGCCGCACGCCTGTCGTGGCCCCCGGTGGCGCGACGGCGTCGGTGAGCGGTGGCAGCAACGGCGAGCCGGAAGACCGTCAGTCATAAGACGGAGATCCGTCGGGGCGAGAGAAATGACATGGACATCTAGAGCGCTGGTGTTCGTGTTCGCTGGTATCGTGTCCCTCGTCCCGGCACCGGTGTCCGGTCAACGACCGATCCACACGCTGGGTCTCCTGGTGCTCAACACGAACAAGGCGCCGTTCAGCGACGGGCTCCTCCGGCGGGCGGTGGCAACGTCTGTCGACCGGATCCGGATAGCCAGCGAACGGTTCAGACACGCGGCGACCGGGTTCGCCGCCCCAGGATGCCTCGGGCACAATACCACTCCCATTCATCAACAGAACTTGGCGGCCGCCCGTAGTTTTCTCGCGCAGAGCGGGACGAGCGGTGAGCAGATAGGTCCGTTTGCGCTCTGGGTAGACGAGGAGTTCAGGAAGAGCGCGCCGGGGACAAGACAGATTCAGATCGTGCTGGAGAACCTGCGGGCGGTGGGCTTTCAGGTCGACACCCGGGAGTTCAGGGACGTCCCCTCTCTGTCCCTCGTGTCAGCCGCGGTGAACGTCTCGCTGCTGATCGTCGCGCATGAATTGTGTGAGCAGTCAAACCCCCTTGAGATGCTCGTCGTGTCGGGAGCCAGGGCCAACCCCCTCAAGTACTCGAGTCCGGAGGTCGATGCTCACATCAGTCGTGCGAAGGCCGCCGGAGACCGACAGACACGTCACCGGCTCTTTCTGGAAGCCGAACAGAAAATCCTCACTGACGCGATTCTCGTCCCCATCTGGACCGAGCCGTTTGAAACTCCCCGAGGATTCAACTGCCGGGCTCTCGATACCGGAGCTCTTGAGTGCGGGTAGTGTCAAGAGTTCTGTGTACTTTCCTTCCAGAGAGGACGCCCCTGCCACTGACTGTTCAGGTGATGCATGACCGCGTAGATGATGCGGTCACAGCTAGCGTCGTTGGTGAAGCAGGTCATGGG
>JBOGSE010000708.1:0-1443 GCA_050694895.1 bacterium
GGGTGTCCCGCGTTTAGTTGAAGGTTGAGCGGCGGTTCTCGACCCGATTCTGTAGAATCGGGTTGGAAACCTTCATCAAGTGAAAGGAGAACCGCCGTGAAGAGAAACTACCACATCGTAGGGAAGCTAGGGAAGCGCAACGAGGAAGAACTTCGGAAGCACCTCTGTCGGAACGGGCAGTTCCTGCTGCCGATGGTGGCGTTGATCGAGCAGGCCCGGATGGCCGTAGATGAGGTCATCGAGGTTCTGGGACGCGCCAGCATCGAGGCCGTACTGGATCTGTCCGCCGCGCAAGTGGCCGGACCCCGCCAGCCGGGGCGGCGCGGGGAGGGGGAGGTGGTTTGGTACGGGAGCCAGGCCGGACGGGTGAAGCTGAGCGACCGCAAGCTGACGGTGAAGAGACCCCGGCTGCGGCGACGCGGCGTGGGCCGGAAGGGAGAAGTGCCGGTGCCGGCCTACGAAGCCATGCAGCAGGACGAAGCCCTGGGGCAGAAGATGCTCCACACCTTGTTGCACGGAGTTTCTTCGCGCAACTACCAGAAGGTGGTGCCGGAGATGGCGGAGACCGTAGGCGTGTCCCGCTCGGCGGTGAGCCGGGAAGCCAAGGAAGCGGCCGCAGGGAAGTTCCAGGAGCTTCTGGAGCGACGCTTCGAGGATTTTGACCTGCTGGTGATTTACCTGGACGGGATGCACTTCGGGGACTACACCATGATCGGCGCCGTGGGTGTGGATGGAGAGGGCCGCAAGCAGCTCTTGGGCCTGCAGGAAGGAGCCACGGAGAACGCTGCGGCGGCCAAGGCGCTGCTGGAGAGACTGGTGGCGCAAGGAGTCGATCCCGAGAAGAGGTTGCTGTTCGTCATCGACGGATCGAAGGCTTTGCGGGCGGCCATCACCGCCGTGTTTGGATCCCAGCACCCGGTGCAGCGCTGTCGGATTCACAAGCTGCGCAACGTCCTCGAGCAGCTGCCAGAAGAGCAACAGGACCAGGCGCGTTCCACGATCCGGGCGGCCTGGCGACTGGAGCCGAAAGACGGAATGGCTCGCCTGCGCCAGTTGGCCGACTGGTTCGACGAGTCGCATCCGTCGGCGGCTGCCAGTTTGCGCGAAGGTTTGGAGGAATGCTTCACCTTAAATCGGCTGGGCGTTCCAGCTTCTTTGCACCGCTGCCTGGCCACCACCAACCTGATCGAAAGCCCGCAATCGGGGGTGCGGCTGCGCACCCGGCGCATCTGCCGCTGGCGGGATGGAGCCATGGTGCAGCGCTGGGTGGCGGCCAGTTTCCTGGCCACGGAGAAGAGTTTCCGTCGCATCATGGGCTATCGCGACTTGTGGATGTTGGAGGCGATCCTCAGGGGATCGAAATCGGCTACCCGATCGGAGGTAGCGTAGTATGATCAGCCGGAACCGCCGCTCCGAACCCTCAACTGAGTTCGGGACACGCCC
>JBOGSE010000709.1:0-1117 GCA_050694895.1 bacterium
CGGGGCGGGGCGCATAACGCGCCGGATCCTCGCCACCCTCGCCGCTGTTCGACCGCGCCCCTATCCGGTTGGCGGCGACCGCCAGCGTTTCGTGCGCCTCGCGCGACAGCGCGCCGTGCGACATCGCAGACGTCACGAACCGCTTGACGATCTCTGCTGCAGGCTCGACCTCTTCCAACGGCACTGGCTGGGCGGGGACGAACTCCAGAAGGTCGCGGATCTCAGTGGCCGGCCGCGACTCCACCAGGTCTGCAAGTTTTCGATGGTCAGAGCTGCGCAGCGCCTTGACGACGTAAGGGTTGAAGGCGTGATATTCGCCGTTCCGACGGAAGCGCACCAGGCCCGCTTCTTGCAGCGGCCCGGTGGCCTGGTAGGCATCGGCGTGGCGCTGCAAGACCATCCGAGCGATCTCGGTGAGATCCGCGCCTCCCAGGTGCGCAGGTGTACCGGTGAAGTGCTCTTCGACGAGGGTGGCCGACAGCCCGACGGCCTCGAAGACCTGGGCGCCCTGATAGGCCGAGACCGTGCTGATTCCCATCTTCGACATGATCTTGAGCAGGCCGTCCTCGACCGCCTGACGCCACGCCTCGATACGGTGCTGCGCATCGTGCGCATCTGCGCCTTCCGCTACGATGGTCTGCAGCGCCAGGTAGGCATGCACGGCGCTTGCGCCGTAGCCGATCAGGCAGGCGATGCTGTGGATGTCCTTGGCCTCACCGGCTTCGGCCACCAGGCCCGTCTTGTAGCGCAGGCCGCGGCGGATCAGCGCGTGGTGCACCGCGGAGACCGCCAGCAGCATCGGAATGGGGGCCCGTTCGGCCGTCACGCCCTGATCGGTGAGGATGATGATGCCCACTCCGGATGCGATGGCCGCGCACGCCTCGTCGATCAACGCATCCAGCGCGCGGCGCATGGCCTCGGGTCCTCCATCGGCGGGAAAGAGCGCCGGCAGAGTCGCGGTCGGCACCGGAGCACGGGTGCGAATCGCACCCATCATCTCGGCCGTGAGCACAGGCGACGGCAGGTGCACCAGGCGCGCGTGGGCCGGATCTTCCTCCAACAGGCTCTGCTGCGGGCCCAGGTATCCCGCCAGCGACATCACCAGGCGCTCGCGCAG
>JBOGSE010000710.1:0-4798 GCA_050694895.1 bacterium
AGTGCAAACAGCGAGAGGGCCACGAGCAGTTCGAGCAGGGTGACGCCGCGCGCGTCGCGCAGCCCTGCGGCGGGCGATCGAACCACGCCATTATTGGTCATCGAGGACCGTCGTGAGCTCGATAAACGGCGTGACGTCGGCCGGTCGAAAGATTTGCACTGACGCGGTCGTCAACGTGAGGTCGGGATTGAGGGCGACGTTGACGGCCACCTCGAAGCGGTGGGGGGTCGGGTTCGTGACGCCACTGTATGGTGCCGGCAGGGGCAAGGCCGTTCGGGCCAGGCTGACGAACCCCACCATGGTGTATGGATTGACGCTCGCGCGAATCTGTTCCATGACCTGCATGCCAATCGTCGTGGCGGCAGCCCGCTCGTTGGACCGGCCCGTGTGGGTCATGCTCGAGATGAACGCCTGGAGAATGAAAATGGAGACCGTGGCCAACAGCGTAAGGGCGACGAGGAGTTCGACGAACGTGAACCCCGCGTCAGGTCCGGCGTGCCTGACTTTCCCCGCGCCCCGCGGTGCAGCAATCATCCTGATGTCCCCCGAAGCCCGGCCTTCGGCAGCCCGGCTGACTGGAGACTGCCAGTCCCGCGGTTTTGCGGACCGTCCTCGCGGACGGGGTGCCTTTTCGGATCTCCGGATTCTCTATGCGGTTTTGGGCATGCTACGTCACTTAGGTTCTGCCCGAGTTTGCCTGCAGTCTAGACATCGAGAGACCCTGAGGGCCGGGGGTCTGCCGGCGAGCCCGGGAAGGGGGGTCCACGGCGGTGAAGAAGAGCCTAAAGGCGGCGCGGGTGGTGATTCGTCCCTTGCGGACTGCCGACGTCCAGGCCTGCGCGGAGATCGTTGGTAGGGATCCGCTCTGGCACCGATACGGGACGACGGTGGCCCGCGCCCGACGGGCGTTTCGCCGGGCGGTTCGGGTGCGTCGGAGTGGTGGGGAGCGCGGGCGGGCCGCAGACGAACTCGCCGTTGCCCACCAGCGCAAGCGGGTCCTCGGCTTCATCTGGTTCCGTCGGGAGGGGACGTTCCATCACAGCGGGTACGTGCGTTGGATTGCAGTCTCGCCGCAAGCACGGACCCGAGGCGTCGGACGGCGGCTGATGCGATACGCGGAGGAGCGGATCTTCGGGAGAGGACCAAATGTCTTCCTGCTGGTGTCAGCCTTCAATCGAGGAGCGCAGGTATTCTACAAAAGGTTAGGATATGGTCAGGTGGGGGCGATTCCCGACTACCTCGTGCCGGGGATCACCGAGCGCCTCTACCGAAAAACCAGAGGGCCCATACGTACCCAAAGGAGGAGAGAGCAGTGAGAGGACGCTGGTGGTTATGGCTTGCGGTGGTCGCGCTGGTTCTGCCCGCTCTGCCCGTGCGGGCCGGCCCGGCCGGGGTGACGTTTACGATCGGCGTGGACCAGGAGGTCGTGGGGCTCGATCCCAACCTGGTCACCGCCTTCTCCTCGTTCCGGCGGCTCGACTTCTTGTATAACAAGCTCGTCCGGTACAACGACAGACTCGAAATTGAGCCCGACTTGGCCGAGTCGTGGGAGTTCCCCGACCCCCGTACGGTGGTGTTCCGCCTGCGCCGCGGCGTACGCTTCCACAGCGGCGCGGAGATGACGTCCGAAGATGTGAAGTTCACGCTCGAGCGTGTGCTCGATCCTGCCACGCGCTCGCCCGGCCGGTCCTTCATCGACGTTCTCACCGCCATCGAGACCCCCGACCGGTATACCGTGCGCGCGAAGATGCAGTTCCCGCTGGCCTCGCTGCTCTCCGGTCTGTCCTCGGCCAACCTGTCGATCGTCGAGAAGGCGGCTGTGCAGCGGTTCGGCAACCTGCAGCGTAACGTCGCCGGCACCGGGCCGTTCATGATGGCCGAGTGGGTCCCCGACAATTTCATGCGCCTGGTGAAGAACCCGAACTACTTCCGACAGGGGATGCCGCGCTTCGATACGCTGATCATTCGCGTCATCCCGGATCAGGCGTCGCTGCTGGCGGGCGTCCGCACGCGGGCGCTCGACATGGCGACGGTCAACCAGGGATCGGTGATCACCGCGGCGCGCCGCGAGTCCGGCATCGTCGTCATGCAGAAGGCCGGCCTCAACCTCCGCATCTTTTCCTTTAATACCACGCGGCCGCCGTACAACGACGCACGCGTGCGGTACGCGTTCTCGTTTGCCATCGACCGCAACGCCATCGTGAACACGGCGGAGTTCGGATATGCCGCGGTGTCGGGACCGATCTCGGCCTCCACGCCGTGGGCGACTCCGACCGGCCAGTTCACGTCCTACAGGCAGAACCTCGAGCGGGCGCGCCAGCTGCTCGCCGAGGCCGGCCATCCCCGGGGCTTCACCACGCGCATCGTGACGTCGCCGACCTATGAGGGAGGCATCGCCGTGGCCCAGGTCATCCAGGAGCAGCTGAGGGCGATCGGCGTGAATGCGACCCTGGAGAACATCGAGTGGGGCACCTACATCAACCGCTGGGTGGCGCGCGACTTCGACACGATGATCGAGTTGCGCGGCGGTGATCCCGATCCCGACCGGTTCCTCTACCGCACCTTCCACAGCACGGGCGCGGTGAACAACTTTCTCTTCAAGGATGGCGGGATCGACCGGCTGCTCGAGCGGGGACGCGTGAACCTGGATCCAGACCGGCGCCGGCCGATCTACGACGAGCTCCAGAAGGCCCTCATCGAGGCGGCGCCGGCGCTCTTCCTGTATGTGCCGATGGAGACGCAGGTCCTCCAGGGCTACGTGCGCGGCTTCAAGATCATCGGCAACGGCGCACTCTACTACCTGGAAGAGGCGACGGTCGACAGATAACGGAAAACCGTTATCTGTTTCCCTGGGGTGGAGCGCTGAACGGCTCCACCCCCCATTTAAGCCTCACTGATTAACGTTACCGGTGCAGCGTTACCTAGCCGCGCGATTGCTCGCGCTCTTCCCGGTCCTCCTCGGCATCCTCGCCGTCGTCTTTCTCCTCATTCGTCTGATCCCTGGCGACGCCGTGCAGCTCTTTCTGGGCACGCAGGTCGAGATGACGCCGGAGCAGATGGCCGAGATCAGGCGATTTTTTGGCGTGGACAAACCGATCTCCGCGCAGTTCGTGGATTACCTCGGCCGTATCCTCCGCGGCGATCTGGGGGTGTCGCTCCGCACCTCACGACCCGTACTGGGCGACATCCTTCAGCGCCTGCCGTTGTCGTTCCAGCTGGCGACTTTCGCGCTGCTCGTCGCGATGGCGATCGCGCTGCCGCTGGGCATCGCGTCCGCGGTGACGCGCAACTCCACGCTCGATGTGTTCACCCGCATCGGCGGGCTGCTTGGCCTCTCGATGCCAAACTTCTGGCTCGGGGCCATGTTGATCCTGATTTTCTCGCGATACCTGCACGTGTCGCTGGGCCAGTATGTGCCGATCACTCAGAATCCGCTGGGGACGCTGCAGAGCCTCTACCTGCCGGCACTGGCCCTCGGCGCCGCGATCGCGTCGATCCTGATGCGCTACGTGCGGTCGTCGCTGCTGGAGGTGCTGGGGCAGGAGTACATCCGCACCGCGCGCGGCAAAGGCCTGCGCGAGGTGGTCGTGATGCTGCGGCACGCCCTGCCTAACGCTCTCATCCCCGTCATCACCGTGCTCGGCTTTCAGATGGGCTATCTGCTGGGCGGCACCGTGGTCATCGAGGAGATCTTTGCGCTGCCCGGGATGGGCCGGCTGGCCCTGCAGGCGATTTTCCAGCGCGACTACCCGGTCGTGCAGGGCGTCGTGCTGATCGTTGCGCTGCTGTTCGTCCTGACGAACCTTGTGGTGGACCTGCTCTATGCCTGGATCGACCCGCGCATCCGTTATGCTTGAATCACGCGCCGCGCGGTCGGCGTCGGCGCGTGGCGTGTGGGCGCGGCGGTTCTTGCGCAACCGCGTCGCACCCATCGGCCTGGTAATCATCGGCGGCAGCATCCTGGTGGCGGCGCTCGCCCCGTCGATCGTCCCGCACGACATCAGGCGCATGAGCCCTCAGAACGCGCTGGCCCCGCCCAGCAGCATCTATCTGTTCGGCACCGACGAGTTCGGGCGCGATGTCTTCAGCCGCGTCATCGTGGGGTCGCGGATCTCGCTGGTCGTCGCGTTTCTGTCCGTGCTCACGGCGCTGGCGCTGGGGACGACGGTGGGACTGGCCGCCGGCTACTACGGCGGGTGGTGGGATGGTGTCTCCATGCGCGCCATGGACGTGATCTTCGCCTTCCCCGCGATCCTGCTGGCCATCGCGATCATGGCGGTGCTGGGGACGAGCCTGTTCAATCTGGTCATCGCGATCGGGATCGTCTACACGCCCCAGTTTGCGCGCGTCGCGCGCGCCGCGGCGCTTGGGGTGCGATCGCTGGAGTTCGTGGAAGCGGCCAGGGCGCTCGGATTGGACAATCTGCGGATCGTGGGGCGGCACATCATCCCGAATGTCCTGGCGCCGGTGATCGTTCAGGTCTCGCTCAGTCTCTCGCTGGCCATTCTCTCGGAGTCGGCATTGAGCTTTTTGGGGTTGGGCACGCAGCCCCCGACGCCATCGTGGGGTAACATGCTGAGCGAGGGACGCCAGTTTCTCGAGCTCGCGCCGTGGAACGCGGTCTTTCCGGGACTGGCGATCATGGTCGTGGTTCTGGGATTCAATCTGCTGGGGGACGGCCTGCGCGATCTGCTCGATCCGAGGCTGCGGTGAGCGGGCCGGCGACGTGAGTTGGGAGGGAGGCCCTGCGCGGCAGGGAACCCTTCAGCAGAGAGAGCCCTACGGGATCGCGCAGATA
>JBOGSE010000711.1:0-2802 GCA_050694895.1 bacterium
TGCGGATTCCGATGAAGTCGCCCGGGCGTTCCGAGATGATGGCGCCCGTGGGTTCCGACATGATGTCGCCCAGGGCGTGACGCCTCGCTGGCAGGAGTGATGTGGCACTGGTTGGGGTGGCTGGTCAATCCTTCTTCGGTGGATGCGAACGGGTTGTCTGACGCGAGGTTTGGTTGGGTCTGACGCGGCGGTGGCGGATCGTCCCGGTAGTCCATAGGGGGGACCCGCTTAGCGCCGCGGAGTGACCGCGAGAGTCTGACGCAGCGGCGCTAAGCGGGGGGTGCCTGTGGACCCACCGGGACGATCATGGCACGGGCGGCTGGGCCGCGGTCTTGGCGGCAGGCCGGCGGCGCAAGGAGTCCCCGGAGAGCGCGAAGCGATGGGCGTTGTGTACGAGGCGGTCGAGGATGGCATCGGCGTAGGTAGGATCACCGATGATGTCGTGCCATTGATCGACGGGGAGCTGGCTGGTGATGAGCGTGGAGCGGCGGCCATAGCGTTCTTCGGCGATTTCGAGGAGTTCGTGGCGGGCCTGGGCATCGATGGGCTCAAGCGCGAAGTCGTCCAAGATGAGCAGCTGGACACCGAAGAGAGCCCGACAGATGCGGGCGTAGCGGCCGTCGGCGCGGGCCAGTGCCAGATCGGCGAACAGCTTGGGGGCGCGCTGGTAGAGGACGGAGCGGTTGTCCCGGCAGGCCTTGTGGCCGAGGGCGCAGGCCAACCATGACTTGCCGACGCCGGTGGGGCCGCAGATGATCACGTTGTCGTGGGCATCGATCCAGGCGCCGTCGATGAGCTTCTGGAACAAGGCCCGGTCGAGGCCGCGGGCGGTGCGGTAATCGACGTCTTCGACGGCGGCCTGGTGGCGCAAGCGGGCATAGCGCAGGCGACGGGCGAGTTTGCGATCGTAACGGTAGGTCGTCTCGCGCTCGAGCAGCAGGCCGAGCCATTCCGGGAAGGTGAGCGCGGCGGCCTGGTCGGCGGCGGCGATCTCGCCGAAGGCCTTGGCCATGCCGAACAGTCCCAACTGGTGGAGGCGATCGAGGGTCGGATGGG
This sequence comes from bacterium, assembly GCA_050694895.1. Classification (GTDB taxonomy): domain Bacteria; phylum Sysuimicrobiota; class Sysuimicrobiia; order Sysuimicrobiales; family Humicultoraceae; genus JBQTJP01. The sequence goes on from JBOGSE010000711.1 coordinate 1,057, forward strand.
CGAGCATGGCATCTCCTCTCAATGGTAGTAGCGTGAGCCGCGGATGTTGGGGTGGCGGATGGTCGCGCCGTCGGCGGCCCGCCGGGGCGCGGCGTGGCGATCGAGGTTGTGGTCGAGGATGGACTTGAGCGATCCGTAGGAGCGGGCGCCGATGTCGAGCGCGCGGGCGGCGGCGGCCTCCACCCGTGCGGGCCCGAAGGGCTTGACCAGCCGCACGATGCCCAGGCAGGCGCGGAAGCCCTGCTCGGGATGCGGGCGATGCTCCAGGATCAGCTCGCAGAGCAGCGCGGTCGAGGGTCCGATGGTGCCCGCCTCGCGCCGGATGCGCTCGATGGTCCAGTCGGCATAGCGTCGGTGGCTGGAGGGCATATGCTCGGGCACGGTGGTGTGCCGGCCGTTGCCGGAGTTGCGCAGATGGGCGGCGATGCGCTCGCCCTTGCGGAACACCTCGACGGTGCGGGCGGTCAAGCGCACCTCGACCTGCTCGCGGGCGAAGCGGTAGGGCACGCTGTAGTAATGACCATCGATGTCCAGGTGATAGTCGAGCCCGATGCGGCGGGCGCGCCACTCGGCGAAGACGTAGGGTTCGGCGGGGAGCGGCTTGAGGGCCGGACGATCGAGTTCCTCCAGCAAGTGGCGGCGCGTGACCCCGAGCCGCCGGATCGGCCGCCGCTCGTTCAAGTCGACCAGCAAGGCCTGGATGGCCTGGTTCAGTTCGCTCAGACCGTAGAACCGTCGGTTGCGCAGGCGCCCCAACAGCCAACGCTCGAGGATCAGGACGCAGGCCTCGACCTTGGCCTTGTCCCGCGGCTTGCGCGGGCGCGCCGGCAGCACGGCGGCCTCGTAATGCGCCGCCATCTCCGTGTAGGTCCGGTTCACTTGCGGGTCGTAGAAGCAGGCCTTGATGACCGCGACCTTGGTGTTGTCGGGCACCAGCAGCTTCGGCACCCCACCGATCGCCGCCAAGGCGCGCGTATGGGCGCCGATCCAGTCGGTCAGCGTCTGCGTCCAGGTCGCCTCCGCGTAGGTGAAGCTGGAGGCGCCCAGGACGGCCACGAAGATCTGGGCCTCCCGCATCTCGCCCGTCAGCCGGTCGATGACCACCGGGACCGTGTCGCCGGCGTAATCCACGAACAGCTTGTCACCGCCCAGATGCGTCTGCCGCATCGTGACCGACAACTTGCCCTCCCAGGCGCGATAGAGCTCGCAGAACCGCGAGTAGCGATAGCCGTCCGGATGCTGTGCCACATGCTCTTCCCAGAGGATCGAGAGCGTGACGTGCTTGCGCTTGAGTTCCCGGTGGATCATCGCCCAGTCGGGTTCGGCATGCCGGCGATGGCCCTGCTTGGTGCCGGCCTTCCCGTAGAGCGCGGCTTCCAGCTCGCTGTCGCTCACCTGGTCGGGCAGCGGCCAGGCCAGCGCGGCTGCTTGGAAGCGATCCACCGTGGCACGCACCGTCGACGGCGCCGTGCCCACCCGCCGCGCGATCTCGCGGACGGCAACGTTGGCGGCAAACCTCAATCGCAGAATCTCGCGCACGCGGCGCATGCAAACCCTCTCTGCTGGCATCGATCCTCTCCTCGGGCAAAGGAGCGGACCCTAATCGCAACCAGCAGAGGCGTCGCTCACGCCGCCATCCCGGGCGGCATCATCCCGGAATGGTGGGCGGCATCATCCCGGAATCCTGGGCGGCAACCAATCGGAACAGATGAGCGGCATCATTCCGGATTCGGTGGGCGGCTTGCT
>JBOGSE010000712.1:0-1055 GCA_050694895.1 bacterium
CGTCCCGCGCCGCCACAAGACACGCTGCTTCCTGCGACCCAATCGGCGAGAGGTCGGGACGGACCACATCGCACAGGCCCGGCTCGAACCAGGGACACCGGGGGTGAAACGGACATCCGGGAGGCACACCGAGGACATCCTGCGCATCATCGCCGCGAAGACGCAGCCGCGTTTTCGCGCGGGTGATACGCGGATCGGCTTCCGGCACGGCCGCAAGCAGCGCGCGTGTGTAGGGGTGCTGCGGTCGCTCGACGATAGCCCTGGTCGGTCCCAGCTCGACCAACCGTCCCAGGTACATCACCGCGGTGCGCCCCTCCGTCCCGATGTACCGGGCGACCGCCAGGTCGTGGGTGATGAACAGGCAGCTAACCCCGATCTCCGAGCGGAGGCGGACGAGCAGATTCAGCAGGCTGACGCGTAGCGATACGTCGATCATGGAGACGGGCTCGTCGGCAACGAGAAAACGCGGTTCGACCGACAGCGCCCGCGCGAGTGAGACCCGCTGCCGCTGACCACCGCTGAGCTGGTGGGGGAACTTGTCCAGAAACACGTCGGGCGGCACCAACTCGACGCGTCCCAGGAGTGCCGCGGCATGCGACCGTACCTCACCGGAGCCCACCTTTCGGTGCAACCGAAGTGGCGCGGCCATGATCTCAAAGACCGTCTTTGTGGGGTTGAGGGAAGCATACGGATCCTGGTGCACGATCTGCACCGCGCGGCGATATGCGTGCCAGGCATCTCCGCGCAGCGCGCCGATGTCCGCGCCGTCGAAGAGGATACGCCCCTCAGAAGGCGAGATGAGCCCGGCGATGATCTTCCCCAATGTGGTCTTGCCGCTGCCGCTTTCGCCCACCAGGCAGAACACCTCACCCTGGTCGATCTCAAGCGAGACCTCGTCGACGGCTTGGATGACCCCGGCCCGGGACGGGAAGGCGCGGCTCACGCGCTCCAGCCGGATCATGCTGTGACATCCCGGGCCACGGGCCTGACCCGGTGCCAATAGAAGCAAGCGGACCGCTGCCCATCCCCGGTGTCGAGCAGGTCGGGCTCCACGT
>JBOGSE010000713.1:0-1411 GCA_050694895.1 bacterium
GGCTTCGTGATCCAGAGCCTGATTGCCACGTACTTCTATCTGCGATGGGGCGCGGGGCCCGAGGTCCTCGGTCCGATCTTCCTGGCGGCCGGCCTCATTCAGGCGGCCTCATTTCTCGCCGCGGCGCGGGTGGCAGAACGGATCGGCCTCATCAACACCATGGTCTTTACGCACCTGCCGTCGAATATTCTGTTGATGGCCATCCCGCTCGCACCGTCGCTGTCCTGGGCGATCGCCCTGCTGCTGGCGCGCTTTGCGCTCTCGCAGATGGATGTCCCGACCCGCCAGTCATACGTCATGGCCGTGGTGGACCCAGACGAGCGGGTCGCGGCGGCAGCGCTGACGAATATCGTGCGCAACGTTGCAGGGGCCATCACACCGCTGATCGCGGGGGCCGCCATGCAGGTCGTCAACCTCGGCGTGCCGTTCCTCATCGGCGGCGGTATGAAGATCGCCTACGACCTGCTGTTGTTCGGCACGTTTCGAGGCATTCGACCGCCGGAAGAGATCAGATGAACATCGTGTCTTTGCTGCCTAGCGCGACCGAGATCGTCTGCGCGCTTGGTCTGGGGGACCGGCTGGTCGGCGTCTCACACGACTGCGACTATCCCGCCGAGATCCTCGACCGACGAGTCCTCAGCGACGCGATCGTCACCTCCGAGATGCCCAGCGCGCAGATCGACAGCGCCATCAGGCGGCAGGTGCACACCGGCAAGAGCGTCTACCATCTGGATAGCGCAGCGCTGGGGGCGCTTGCGCCCGATCTCATCCTCACGCAGGAGCTCTGCCAGGTGTGCGCGCCGTCGTTCAGCGAGGTGCGGCGGGCTGCGCGGCTGCTGGAGGGCCGCACGCGCATCGTGTCGCTGGAGCCCCACACCATTGACGACATTCTGGAGACTATCGTGGAGGTCGGCCGTCTCACCGGCACCGAGGCGGACGCACGTACGCTCGTCACGGCGCTACGCGAGCGCGTCGAGAGGGTCAAATGCCTGGGGCCGCAGGATCCCGCCCCGCGGGTGGCCTGCCTGGAGTGGCTGGACCCGATCTTCGTCGCGGGCCACTGGGTGCCGGAGATGGTGGCGCTCGCCGGGGGCAGTGATGGTCTTGGGCGCGCGAGTCGGGACTCGTACGTGGTTGAGTGGGATCAGATCATCGAGTACGCGCCCGACGTGATTGTCGTTTTGCCGTGCGGCTTCGATCTCCCGCGCACCCGCGCGGAGATCCACCTGCTGACAAACCGTCCGGGCTGGAACGATCTGCCGGCCGTGCGCGCGGGCCGTGTCTACCTCACCGACGGCTCGGCCTACTTCAACCGCCCTGGACCGCGGATCGTGCGCGGGCTGGAGATCCTGGCCGAGGTTTTCCGCGCGCCCGCCGGCACCTTCCACACCGAGGGCGCGGAGTCGCTCGA
>JBOGSE010000714.1:0-1765 GCA_050694895.1 bacterium
CGGACCCGGTCGCCAGGACGGAGCTTCGCCTCTGCCGGCGGGTTGTAGACAACACCCCCGTCGGGTCGGATGATCGCCACGACCGTGACGCCGAACCGCTCGCGAATCCGCGCTTCGCGCAGGGACTGGTCGGCAAGACCGCCGGCTCCAATCGTCACCTCGGTTACTCGAGGCAGCGGAACCCTCGCCGCCCCCCCTTCCTCGCCCGCCATTCCCATCGCATCCCGGAACCGGTCCAGGTAGGCCAGCAGGTTCTCGTGCGAAAGCGCGAGGTGGTCGAGGGTCCGCCGGATCAACGCCGCGGCACCCTCGAACTCCGGCAGGATGATCTCCGTGGCACCGTCCCGCTTCAGGAGCTCCCCGCTCGCGCGGTCGCGCGCGCGGGCAAGGATCGGGGCTCCCGGGTTCATCGCCCTCGCCTCCCGGATCGCCAAGCGTGCCCTGTCCATCTCAGGCAGCGCGATGACCACCAGCGCCGCCCTTCCCACCCCTGCCGCCTCCAGGAGGCTGCGATGCGCCGCATCGCCGAAGAGGGATGGGATCCCGCGGGCCCGGAGGCCCTGGACAATGTCGGGGTCGATCTCGATGACGAGGAAGCGAACGCCGAACGTCTCCAGGGCCCCGCCGACGGCGCTGCCCACCCGGCCGAACCCGCAGAGCACGACGTGATCCCTGAGTGTGTCTGGTTCCGGAACCGGTGACGGCACCGCACGACGCTGACTCGCGAGACCGGCGCGCCCGATCCACCCCGAGACATATCGAACCAGAAGCCCATTGATGAGAATCGTCAGCAGCGCCGCCGCAAGCGTCGCACTGTAGACCTCGTCCCCCACGTGGCCCGCACTGCGGGCGACCTGCACCAGGATGAAGGAAAACTCCCCGATCTGCGTGAGACCGAGGCCCACCAGCGCGGCGGACCAGATCGGGTAGCCGAAGAGCCGGACCACGACCGTCCAGATTACGAACTTCCCAACGACGATCAGGCCGACCATGACCCCCAAAAGGGGCAGGTTGGCAAAGAGGGTGCGGGGGTCGATCAGGGCGCCGATGGTGACGAAGAAGAGGGCGACGAAAGCGTCGCGAAGCGACAGCACCCGGGCAAGGGTCTCATGGACATAGTCCGACTCGCTGATGATCAGGCCCGCCAGGAACGCGCCCAGCGCCAGTGACAGCCCGCCGGCCTGCGTCACGGCGGCCGTCCCGAGGCCGATGGCCAAAGTCACCAGGAGGAAGAGCTCCTGGTTGTGCATCCGGGCGACCCGCGTCATCAGGGAGGGAACGACCTTTGCCGCCAGGTATCCGAAGGGAAGCAGGATGAGCCCTGCCTTCGCCAGCGCGGCCCCGATGGCGAGGAAGCGGCCCGGCTCCAGCGCGCCGAGGGCGGGAATGAGCACCGTGAGGACCACGACCGCCAGGTCCTCGACCAGGGTGATCCCGACCATGACGCGCCCATGGCGCGAGTGCAGCTCACCCCGATCAAGCAGGAGGCGCGCCAGGACCATGGTGCTCGCCACCGAGATGACCCAGCCAACGACGATGCCTTGGAGCGCGCTCCAACCAAGAGCCGTGCCGATGGCGAGGCTCAGGCCGACCGAAAGGAGGATCCCCAGGGGCCCGCCGAGGATCGCCACCCACTTGACTCGCAGCAGATCCCGCAACGAGAACTCGATGCCGATCGAGAACATCAGCAGGATGACGCCGATCTCGGCGAAAAGTTCGAAGGTATGGAGGTCGGAAACGGCGGGACCGGGAGTGAAGGGACTGA
>JBOGSE010000715.1:0-1547 GCA_050694895.1 bacterium
TGTTCATCGCGCACGACCTCTCCGTGGTCAAGCACATCAGCGATCGGATCGCCGTGATGTACCTGGGCCGGATCGTCGAGGTCGCTACCACCGCGGAGCTCTTCTCCAACCCCCAGCACCCGTACACCGAGGCGCTGCTCTCGGCCGTGCCGATTCCCAACCCCGGGATGCGCCGTGAGCGGATTATTCTCCCCGGGGACGTCCCGAGCCCCATCAATCCACCCAAGGGGTGCCGGTTCCACACCCGGTGCCTCTACGCGCAGGATAGCTGCCGGGTGGACGATCCCGCCCTTGTGGACTACTGGGGGAACGAGCACTACGTGGCCTGCCCGATCCTGCCGTTCAAACAGCAGCGCAGCAAGGCCGCGGTGCTGAGGGTGCCGGCGTCGTAGAGGGTCATCGAGGCCCCGCCGCAGCCTGCCCTCGCTGCCGAAGACTCGGCCCTCCATCAATACTTCCTTAAGGTTGGCCTCGTCACACGTCCGCTCGGACAGGCTGCGCCTCAGCCACGCCCTCGCGATCATTCTCCGCAGGACAGCGAACGACCCCAGCGAAAGTGGCCCATGCCATGTGATCAGGCTCCGCGGAGTGTACCCGATGCCCAGTCTCCCAACCGGCACGGCGACGTTTCTCTTCACGGACATCGAGGGGTCGACGAGGCTCTTGCAGTCCATGGGCGACGCTCGAGCAGCCGAGGTCTTTGCTGAGCACCGGCAGCTTCTGCGCGAAACCTTCGCGAGTCACGGCGGTGTAGAACTCGAGACTCAGGGAGACGGTCTGCTGGTCGCCTTTCCACGGGCCCGCGATGCCGTGCACGCGGCGGTCGAAGGCCAATGCACCATCAATGCGCACAGCTGGCCGGATGCAGTCACGGTCCGCGTGCGAATGGGCGTGCATACCGGCGAACCGACGAGCGAGGGTGGGGCCCTCTACGGACTTGGACTGCACCGGGCCGCGCGCATCTGCGGCGCGGGGTGGGGTGGCCAGGTCCTGCTCTCGCACACGACGGCCGACCTCATTGCGAACGATCTCCCCGAAGGCGTGCGCGTGCGCGATCTCGGCGAGCACCGACTGAAAGACCTTGAACGTCCAGAGCGGATCTTCCAGGTGCTGCATCCGCAGTTGAAAGAGGACTTCCCGCCGTTGCGATCCGTAGACGCCCTCCAGACAGCTGCCACCGCCGTCCGGCCGCGCCAGCGTCGGAGGGCAATCGATTCGCTCGCCGTCCTTCCCTTCGTCAATGAGAGCCGTGATCAGGAGGCAGAATACCTCAGCGACGGCCTCACCGAAAGCCTCATCAGCCGGCTCTCGCAACTCCCGGGTATTCGGGTCATGGCACGGAGTACAGTGTTCCGCTATAAAGGCCAGGACGCAGCCCCACAGGCGGTTGGGCAGGCGCTCAACGTCGGTGCCGTGCTCACGGGGAGGGTACTGCAGCGAGGCGACGCCCTCGTTATCGGGATGGAGCTGGTCGATGTCGCCAATGGGTGGCAGCTCTGGGGCGAGCAATACCATCGAAGGCTTTCGGACATCGTCTCGGTGCAGGC
>JBOGSE010000716.1:0-2883 GCA_050694895.1 bacterium
ACGAGCATCGCGTTGCTGATCACCACGCGCGGCGCCCAGCGATGCGTCTTGAAGATGCCGACCGGCTTGCCGGACTGAACCAGCAGCGTCTCGTCGTCACCGAGGGCGCGCAGCGCCGCCACGAGGGCGTCGAATGCCGCCCAGGAGCGCGCGGCCTTGCCGGTGCCGCCGTAGACGATCAACTCGTCGGGCCGCTCGGCCACCTCGGGATCGAGGTTGTTCATCAAGAGCCGCAGTGCGGCCTCCTGCGGCCATCCGCGACAGGACAGCCCGGTGCCGCGCGGGGCGCGGACAGGGCGCGGGTGTCCGAGATCGCTCACTCGAGGTCCCCTACCGCTCGGCTCACCGCCTTGACGAGTTGCCCTTCGCGCACCAGCGCGGCGGCGGCGGCCAGGTCGGGGGCGAGTACCCGATCGTCATCTAACGCCGGAACAGCCGCGCGCACCGCGGCATGGGCTGCCTCGGTGCCACGGCCCCAGGTCGCCGAGCGGCGGAACTCCAGCGCCTGCGCCGCGCAGACGAGCTCGATCCCGACAATCTGCTCGACGTGCGTCACGATCTGGGCCGCCTTTCGCGCGGCCGCGGCGCCCATGCTGACATGGTCCTCCTGGTTTGCGGAGGTGGGGATGCTGTCCACGCTGGCGGGGTGGGCCAGGACCTTGTTCTCGGAGGCCAGCGCGGCGGCGGTGTACTGCGCAAGCATCAGGCCCGAATGCAGGCCGCCGTCCGGCGACAGAAACGCGGGCAGGCCCCCGGATAATGCCGGATTGACCAGCCGTTCGATGCGCCGCTCGATCATCGTCCCCAGCCCCGCCAGGGCCACGGACACAAAGTCCAGGGCGAGGGCAACCGGCTGGCCGTGAAAGTTGCCACCCGAGAGAACGAGGTTCTCATCGGGAAACAGCAGGGGATTGTCCGTGGCGGCATTGATCTCCACCTCGATGACTCCCGCGGCATAGGCGACGGCGTCGCGGGCCGCACCGTGCACCTGGGGGAGGCACCGGAGCGCGTACGCATCCTGGATCCGCTCGGGGTCGCTGTCGACGAGCGCACTCCCCGCGATCATCCGCCGCACGTTCGCTGCGCTCATCTGCTGGCCACGGTGCGGCCGTGCCTGGTGCAGCCGCGGGTGGAACGCCTCAGCCCGGCCGCGCAGCGCCTCTACCGACATCGCGCCCGCGGCGTCGGCGGCCGCGCACAACAGCCGCGCCCTGTGCAGGATCAACGCCCCGTAAGCCGTCATGAGCTGCGTGCCGTTGACGAGCGCCACGCCTTCTTTGGGCGCCAGCCGCAGCGGACGCAGGCCGGCATCGCGGAGCGCCTCGGCCGCGGGCCGGTGGACGCCGCCGGCGATGACCTCTCCCTCCCCGATCAAGGCCAGCGCCAGGTGCGCGAGCGGTGCCAGGTCGCCACTGGCGCCCACCGATCCCTGCTGCGGCACCACGGGATGGATTCCGCCATTGAGGCAAGCCAGATGGAGATCGATGACCTCTTCTCGCACGCCCGAGTAGCCCAACGCCAGGCTGTGCGCGCGCAGCAGCAGCATCGCACGCACGACATCCTCTGGCAGGGGCGGGCCGACCCCCGCCGCATGGCTGCGAATGATGTTCAGTTGGAGCCGGGCGGAGTCTTGCGGGGAGATCCGGACCGAAGCCAGCTTGCCCACGCCTGTGGTGATCGCGTAGACGGGCGTCCCGTCGGCGACCAGCCGATCGACCTGCGCGCGCGAGGCGGCGACCGCGCCCCGTGCCCCCGGCGCCATCGCCACCGTCGCCGCACGGCGGGCAACGGCGGCGACGTCCTCGATGGTGATCGTCGCGCCGATCTCGACCTGCATGAAACCGGCGGCTAGTCCTTCAGCCGCTCATCCACGAAGGTCATCGACACCTTGTCTTTGCCGCGGACGGCCTCGGCGACCGCCAGCGTCTTCCCCTTGTAGGTCAGCGTCGCGGTCACCTGGTTCGTGTCCCGCATCTGCTGGAGAATGGCTCCGGTGGCGAGCGTGGCTTCCGCTTCCAGGAGCTCCCGAAGCTCTTTCTTCGACTTGTCCGCCCGGAACAGCGCGGAGTCGAATGTGAGCGTGACCGCTTTCTTCTCACGGTCGACCTTCACTTCCTTGACGCTGTTTGGGCCCACGATGTTCTCAACGAGGTTCTTGGCGATGACTTCGGGCGCGGGCGGCCGGCGGGCGTCCTCCTGGGCCCTGCGGTACTGCAGATCCCAGACGTACATGCCCGCGGTCACCACGACGGCAACCGTGACGTAGATCAGAATGGGCACGATGTTGATTCCGGTCTTCCGTGCAAGCCCCTTGGGGCGCGAGCTGGCCACCTGGCCACCTCCGTTAGGTGAAGGTCACCGCCGTCGACCGCGTGATGATTCCCCGGTACAGGAACGAGACCTGGCGGATCGCCGCCTGGAGATCGAATGGGGTGAGCGCGGAGACCGCGTCGAGGGGCAGGATCACGTGGTAGCCGCGGAGCGCGGCGCTGCCCGCGGTGTGCAGGACGCAGATGTTCGCTACGGTGCCGCACACGATGACGGTCTGAATGCCGGCGAGCCGTAGCTCATGGTCGAGCGACGTCCCAAAGAACCCATCGTAACGCAGCTTCTGAATGACCCGAACCGCGCCACCGTTGCCGGCCGCGGGCCGCAGCGCGTCGACGATCTGCCATCCCCACGTACCCTCCAGCACGTGCTCCCCCCAGATGGGAAACTCGGGATCGCCGGGCTGGTGCGTGTCCTGCGTGTAGTACACGCGCACGCCCGCGGTGCGCGCCCGGCGCAATAGCGCCGCGATCACGGGAACCGTGGCGGCGGCATCGGGCACGACGAGCGCCCCTCCCTGGGAGGCGAAATCGTTCTGCATATCCACGATGATCA
>JBOGSE010000717.1:0-5314 GCA_050694895.1 bacterium
TGCGTCCCGGGGTGCACGCACCGTGCTCTGCATCGAGGACAACCTTTCGAATGTCAAGGTGATGCAGCGGCTGCTGGCGCATCGGCCCGGGGTCAGGCTTGTTCCCACAATGCAAGGGCGACTGGGACTGGGCCTGGCGCGCCAGCACCGTCCCCACCTGATCCTGCTGGACCTGCACCTGCCCGACATCCCGGGCATTGAGGTCCTGCGTCTGCTGCGAGAAGACCCTGAGACCGCCAAGATCCCGGTAGTCGTGACCAGCGCTGATGCGACGCCTGGCCAGATCGAACGCCTGCTCGCCGCTGGTGCCCGCGCGTACCTGACCAAGCCCCTCGAAGTGAAGAAACTGTTCGAATTGCTCAACGAGATCCTGCGAGAGCAGCCGTCGGCAAGAGACCACTGACGCGAAGAGCCCGCTGCAAGTCTACAGCACCTTTTCGGTGGGAAAAGCCTATTGAAAGCAAACTATGCCGTCAACCGAAAGGGCAAACTGCCCGCGAGGGCAGGACGCAAAGCCTCGGAGCTCATCGCAGCTGGCCGGGCTGCCGAAGTGTGGAGCCCAGGCGGATGCGCCTGCACGGTCCGTCTTGTTTGCGAGGCGCGTCGGTGCGGAGGAGAGGGACATCCGATGGACGACGCGGCAGTGCAACGCACCACGCGATCGGCAGTCAGGGCCGAGCCGCACACGCACCCCCACACCGTGCTCTACATCGAGGACAACCTGTCCAACCTCGCACTGGTCCAGCGCATTCTGGCCCGCCGTCCGGAGGTCAGGCTCATCGAGGCCATGCAGGGCCAGGCCGGCCTGCACCTGGCCCGCGAGCACCGTCCGGACCTGATCCTGCTGGACCTGCACCTCCCGGACATCCAGGGCGACGAGGTGCTGCGCCAGATCAAGGAAGATCCTGCGACCTGCGGGATCCCGGTGGTGATCATCAGCGCCGACGCGACACGAAGCCAGATCGAGCGGCTCCTCGCCGCCGGGGCCCGGGACTATTTCACCAAACCGCTTGACGTAAAGAGACTTCTTGCGCTCCTGGACGAGATCGTGAAAAAGGGTTGACAAAGATGCCCGGCTCTGTCAGAGACGAGCACCCTGGACACGCAAGCAGAACCACCGTCGTCGAGCGGTTCGTGAAGTACGTCCATCGCGTCCTGCCCCAAGGTGGGTCGCTGCCCGATGACATCTGGCGGCAACGGCACCGCGGCATCCTCCTGCTGCTCTGGCTCCACGCCCTCGGCATCGTGGCCTTCGCAATGATCCGTGGGAACGGGCTGACCCACAGCCTCTTAGAAGGGTCGGTGGTGGTGGCGGCGGCGGCCCTGGCGGGCCTGAAGAAAGGCAACCGCAAGTTTCACGCCGCGATGGCCAGCCTCGGCCTCCTCTCGTCGTCAGCGCTTCTCGTCCACCTCTCGGGCGGATACATCGAGTTTCATTTCCACTTCTTCGTCATGATCGGTGTGATGGCGCTATACGAGGATTGGGTTCCGTTCCTGCTCGCCATCGCCTATGTCGTCGTTCACCACGGCACCGTAGGGGTGCTCTATCCCAGCTCCGTCTACAATCACCCCGATGCCTGGGCCCACCCCTGGAAGTGGGCGGCCATCCACGGTGCGTTCGTGATGGGTGCCAGCATTGCGAGCCTTATCGCCTGGCGGATGAACGAAGCCGTCCGTGCCCGCTCCAATCTGATTCTCCACTCGGCAGGCGAAGGAATCTATGGGGTGGACGTGCAGGGGCACATGGTATTTGCGAATCCGGCCGCAGCGCGAATGATCGGGCGGGAAGCAGAGGAGTTGATCGGCAAGGACGGCCATGAGCTCCTGCACCATTCGAGACCCGACGGGGCTCCCTATCCTCGAGAAGCGTGTCCCATATATGCGGCGTTTCGGGATGGGACCGTTCGTCATGAGGCCGATGAGGTGTTCTGGCGGAAGGACGGCACGAGTTTCCCGGTCGAGTACATCAGCACCCCGATTCTGGAGCGAGGCCACCTCGTCGGGGCGGTCGTGACCTTCCGGGACATCACAGAGCGCAAGCAGGCGGAGGAAGAGATACGCAGGACCAACGCCGAGCTCGAGCGGCGGGTCGGGGAGCGCACCGCGCAGCTCACCGAGCGGGGGCATGAGCTGCGCGAGGCCAAGGCTCTCCTGGAGCACCTCGTTGCCGCCAGCCCGGCGGTGATCTACCAGAGCAACGTGAGTGACTTCACCATTACTTATATCAGCCCAAACGTGGAGCGGCTCCTCGGGTACGCTCCCGAGGATGTCTTGGGCGCTTCCAGGTTCTGGTCGCAACACAGCCACCCTGAGGACCGGGAACTTTTCGTGGCCGAACTTCTGCAGGCGATGGACGAAAAGGCGACGCTTTTAGAGCGGGAGTCCCGCTTCCAGCACACGGACGGCCGCTATCTCTGGCTCCAGAGTACGATCTGCATTGAGTACGACGCCGGCAATCCGGTGCGTATTCTCGGGCATGTGCTGGACATCTCCAAACGCAGAGCGGCCGAGGAGGCCGTTAAGCAGGCCAAGGAAGAGGCCGAGCGGGCCAACCGGGCTAAGAGCGAGTTCCTCTCGCGTATGAGCCACGAACTGCGCACCCCTCTCAATGCCATCCTGGGCTTTGCCCAGCTCCTCGAGATGGATTCGCCCTCCCCCGAGCAGCGGGAGAGCGTCCAGCACATCCTCAAGGGCGGGCGGCACCTCCTCGAACTCATCAATGAGGTCCTCGACATCGCCCGTATCGAGACCGGCCGCCTCGCCCTCTCACCGGAGCCCGTCTCCGTCCGAGACGTGATCCAGGAGAGTTTCGAGCTCATCGCACCCCTTGCCGTCCAACAGGCCATTTCCCTCAACGGACCCGCGGCCCAGACCCTCGAGGCCAACGTCCTGGCTGATCGCCAGCGGCTCAAGCAGGTCCTCCTGAATCTCCTCTCCAACGCGGTCAAGTACAACCGGCACGGGGGCATGGTGACCCTCTCCTGCGAGGACACCGCAGGCGGCCGCCTGCGCATCAAGGTGAAGGATACCGGCCCGGGTATCCCTCGCGACAAGATGCCTCGGCTCTTTATCCCCTTTGAACGGCTGGGCGCCGAGCGGACCGCCGTCGACGGCGCGGGAGTCGGTCTGGCGCTATCCAAGCGGCTGGTGGAGGCGATGGGCGGCGATATCGGTGTGGAGAGCGAGGTCGGCCAGGGCAGCACCTTCTGGGTGGAGTTTCCCCGCGTGGAAAGCCCGTTGGAGCGGGTCGAGCGGATACGCGAGAACGTGCCGGCCTCGGCCGGCGGGGCACCCGCTAGCGGGTCGGCCGGTCCTCGCACAGTCCTCTACATTGAGGATAATCTCGCCAACGTCGATCTGCTTCAGCGCCTCCTGGCCCAGTACCCAGGGGTCAAACTCCTCTCCGCCATGCAGGGCCGCCTGGGCCTGGACCTGGCCCGGCAGCACCGCCCTGACCTGATCCTCTTAGACCTGCACCTTCCGGACATTCCGGGAGAAGAGATCCTGCGCCGGCTGCAAGCCAACCCCCAGACCCGGAGCATCCCGGTGGCAGTCATCAGCGCCGACCCCGGTCTGGGGCAGGGCGATCGGTTCCTCGCCGTGGGCGCCCACGCCTGTCTGACCAAGCCGCTCGACGTCAAAAAGCTCCAGACGCTCCTGAATGAGACCCTGAAGGACAGGGCCGCCACGACTTTATGATGCGGCTCCGGGAGAAGCACATGCCACGCAAGATCCTGACGAGCATGGTACTTGCTGGCATCTTGATCGTCCTGGTCGGACGCGGCGGAGCAGCAACCGTGGCGCCGCAGGCGACGGGCAGACCCGGGGCAACGGCCGTCATCGTCCTGGGCGAGATCTCGCACGAGCCGGTAAAGAAAATCAAGCGTTTTCAGCCGCTCGCGGATTATCTGGCGGCCAGCCTGGGCGCCTTCGGGATCGGCGAGGGCAGGGTGGCCATTGCCAGCGACCTCCAGGCGATGGTCCGCATGCTGCAATCCGGAGAAATGCACCTCTACTTTGACAGCCCATACCCTTCCATGCTTGTGGCCGATCGGTCCGGCGCGAAACCGATACTCCGCCGCTGGAAGGGGGGCGTCGCCGAGTACCATTCGGTCATCTTTGCCCGGTCCGACAGCGGTCTGCGGTCACTGGCCGGTCTCAAGGGGAGAATGGTCGCATTCGAAGATGTCTACTCGACCACAGGGTATTTTCTCCCCCTTGTCCAGCTCCTCAAAGCGGGCTTGAACCCGGCCGAAAAGCCCAGGGCGGAAGCCCTGGTGGCAAAGGATGAGGTCGGATACGTGTTCACGTCGAGTGAAGAGAGCATGGTCCTCTGGGTGATGAGCGGCAAGGTGGCCGCTGGCGCCACCGACAGCGTGACGTTTGCGAAGATCCCCGCCGAAACCCGCGCGGCGCTGAGCGTCCTGGTCGAAACGCAGCGAGTCCCGCGGCACTTCGTGATGGCGCGGCCGGTCATGGCCCCCGCGTTGCTTGAGGCCATCAAGAACCACCTTTTGCGCATGCACGAGACCTCAGAGGGGCAGGCCGTCTTGAAGGCATTCGAGGACACCGCGAAGTTTGACGAGTTCCCGAGCGGGGCAACGATGGCCCGCATGCGAGAGATGCTCCGGCTCGTCCAGGGCAGGTGAGTCACATCCGCACGCTGCGCCCGGGCCACTGGCCGCTCGCCGTCAAGCTCACCGTTGCGATGGCCATCATGATCGTCGCCGTCGTGGCGGCCGTGACAGTGCGGTCTGTCCGCAGCGAGGAAGAGACCTTTCGAACCGAGCTGCAGAGCCAGGCCCAATTGTTGCTCAACACCCTGGCGGCGTCTGCGGCGGACCCGCTGTACAACCTCGATGCGGGATCTTTGCGCCAGATCATGGCGGGCCTCTCCACGGACCCGACGGTGGTCTCCGGTCGTGTCTATGACCTGAATGGACAGATCATCGCCGATGCCTACGACCCGCTGGCAGCGTACCGTCTCCAAATGGATCCTAACGGTCTCCGGTTCGCGCTGAGCGATGCCATCGTTTTCGAGTGGCGGTCCGATCACCTGCTGGCCGGACATGCGGTGATCGCCGGACGGCAGCGGCTTGGGGCGGTCAGTGTCGGGCTGTCGACGGCTCCGTTGACCGCCAAAGTGGCCGCCGTCCGCCGCGAGGGGTTCTACGTCGCACTGGTGGCGGCCGCCCTCGGCGCACTGCTGGCCCTGCTGATCAGCCGGTCGATCACCGGGCCGCTGATGGCACTGACGAGGGCCACGAAGCGCTTTGCCGCCGGAGACCTGACGCAGAAGATCACCATCCGCAGC
>JBOGSE010000718.1:0-2355 GCA_050694895.1 bacterium
CCGTGCAGGCGCAAGCGGCGGAGCTGGTAGGTCATCCGCCCCGCCGTCAGGGCGGGGAGCCCGAGCAGGGCGGCCAGCGGCGCGCCGAGCTCGCGGTGACGCCAGCCGTCGGGCAGCAAGCGAAAGACCACCAGCAAACTCAGCAGCGCCAGGACGACCGGGTCGGCGAACCGCAGGGCGGCGGCCCGTTGCCCGTCGACGGTGACCGGCCGGGAGACGCGGGCGAACGCGGTTTCTCCGATCGCGCAGTCGTGGCTGATCCGTTGGACGTCCAAGAGACGTCGGTTGGCTTGAAAGCCGACCTTCCGCAGGGCGGAGAGGTTAGACAGCCGCTTGCCGAGCGCGAAGTCGTGCGCGTCGTTGATCGTCGTCTCCGTCCGGAGGGCCCGTCCTTCCTTGTGATACTGCTTGATGCGCGCGCGCTTGTAGTCGACGTGCAGCGAGGGCGTGACGCCCTCGGTGATCACCCGAGTCCGGAAGCACCCCGGCGTCCGCTTGCTGACGTGCCGGTCGAAGATGAGCTGGACGTGGTCGGGGCGGCCGAGGTCGAGATTTTCCCGAATGACCTCCTCGAAGAAGACTCGGCCGGTCACGGGCCGGTCCAGCACCTGCGTGAGGCTGAACTCGGCTTGCAGGATCGAGAGCTCGTAGCGGTAGCCCGCGCGCCGATCGCGAGCCGCAAAGGGGTGCGGCAGGCGGCCCAGCCACTTGCGCAGCAACGCCTCGATCTTCGCCGCCGACAGGCCGTCGCAGAGCGCCTGCAGCTGCTGGGGATCCGCGCAGGAGAGCAGGCCGTTGTCGAGGGCCACGGCGGCGATCCTCCGCTGGGCGAGCTGGCGCTTGACGTACTCGTGCCCGTTCAGACAGAGCTTGGCGTTGTAGGGAAAATAGGAGCAGAACTTGAGGAAGAACGGGCCGAAGTCCCGATCGACGCTGTAGAAGTAGTAGTGGTTCACCATGGCCGTGGACCGCAGCAGCCAGGGATACGGCTGGCCGGTCTGGGGGTTCCGGCGCTTCTCCGTGCGGCAGACCGCCGCCTTCTCCTGGGCCTTGCCGACGAAGAGGGTGCCCTCGTCGCCGGTGAACCGGGCCAGGTGCTGGGCCATCACGTCGTCCTTCCGCTGGCCTTTCTCGAAGGGGATCAGCGGCACCTCGTGCTCGGCCACGAACGCGTCGATCGCCCCGACAAACGCCTTGCTCATCGGAGCCATCAGCGCCGAGGACGCGAATGGCTGGCCGCGATGCGAGCGGAAAAAGGCCGCTACGCCGCTCGCGTACTGCAGCCCGGGGACGTACACGTTGAGGTACATGCGGTCGATGCTCTCGACCTCGAGCGTCGTGTGCTCGCGCAGGATCTCACCCACGGTGCGTGGTAGACTCATGGCCGGCTCCGGTCGATGGGGGTCCCTTGTGGACCTACTACCCGCTAGACGGGCTCATGTACGGGGGCGATTCTATCGCTTCCCGTTTTCCCACGGCCGGGCCCATTTGCTCATCCCCTCACGCCCTCGATCTCACGCCAATACAACTCGTCGGTCTGAGGCGGAGCCTCGCTAGACATCCAGGACGGTGCTGCCGATTTCCAGATTGACCTCGTCGGGCGACCGCCCACCGAACAGGAACGGGATCACCCGCAACAGGACGCTGAGGATGCCGAGCACCACCAGCCAGAGTCCGGCGGCGTAGATGCCCTTGATCAGCCAGCGATAGCGGAGCCCGACCGTGCTATCGGACTGCTCGCTCAGCGCGTAGGACGACGCGACGAAATCCAGGCTGTGGTACGCGACGAGCGCCACGTACGGCAACGCGAAGAGCAGGCAGCCAGCCAGCTCGATCCAGGCCTTGCGCCGGAGCGTCAGCTTCTCCGTGAAGGAGTCGACCCGGGGATGCGCATTGATCGTGTAGCCGTAGCCCATCCACAGCGAGAAGAGCGCGGCGTGGAAGTGCCATTCCAGCTCCTGGAGCTTCGTCAGAGGGGCGGGGATACCGACCTTGCGGGCGAGCACGTCGAAGCACGTCACGGCCGCCATGACGACGAGCAGCCAGGCGGACGTGCGAGCCACCACCTCGAGCATCCGCCGCAAGCCCTCGGACACCTTTAGGAGAGCGTTCATCGCGTCAACGACCCATGATGATTGTCATAGCTTGGCCGAGGTGCGTGGTTTGGAGATGGCTTGGCGATGCGTTCACCATGAGTCCCTGATCACCATGTATGCGTATGACCCCCGCCCGTGGTGCTGTGCGTTCTCGACGGCGAGCGTACCCGAAAGCTCCGGGCGCTCGGCTGTGTTCTCGAGCGGCGGGCAAGTCGGCGCTCCTTGTCGGCGGCAGGGCGAGCAGGGAACAGCGTCGAGC
>JBOGSE010000719.1:0-1952 GCA_050694895.1 bacterium
AGCGTAACCACCGTCGCACCAAGGTCCCGCGCCGAGGCGGCAATCAGGATGTCCTGGAAGAAGGACCGCTGATCCAGGTGACCCCGCAGGCTTGGGCGACGGCGCATGCGCCGATCAATGGAGGTGGCCCGATCCCACGTACCCCACGTAGGCACATGGAGACGGCGGCGGAGCCGAAAGGGCTCCAGGATACCGCGGCGAAACGTGCGCTCCCGATCAGGGGTCATCGCGCCGATCAGGATCTCGGAGGCGACGACCGCACTCAGCACGAGACTTGGGAGCATGACTTGATGAAAGGCGCGCAGTTCCTGGCCGAAGGAGGGCTCGCGGAACCCCCGGATGTACACGCTGGAATCGATGAGGTGCACGGCGGGGCGAGCTAGCTCCGAGCGGCGACGGCATCCCGGAATCCGCCCTTGCCAACGAGTTCCGCGAGACCGCGATCAATTTCCGCTTGAAACGTCGTGAAGTCTTCTGCTAAGGCCAGGGCGCGCTCGATGGTTTCAGTTTCGGTCTCCGCGCGGAGCAGGGCCTTCACGCGATCAATCCGGCGCTGGTCGATGTACAGGTTCTTCCGGCGCCTGCGGGCCGTGGGCATGGGGCGCTCGACAGATCGAATGGTGGCTGTATAGATAACCAGAATGGCTGTATTACGCAAGATCCCGACAGACAGTTCCGGGGCCGTATAACGCCCCGCGCTTCTGCTGCGGCGCGCTGCTCGAAACCTAGTGTCCGCGCACAGAACCTGACCGCGCCGGCGGCAGCAAGCGCTGGTTAGGCCGCAGTCGCGGCTACGCGCGGCCATGCGAATAGCACCAGGGTCACGACCAGCGCGGTGACCGAGCCGATCGCGATGCCATATGGCACCGAGTGCCCCGCGTAGACCACCGGCGCCAACAGGCCCGTCGCTACTACCGCGTGGCCCCACACGACCAGGATGCGCAAAACTGCGCGGGGACGAAGGGCCCAGGCCGCCAAGGCTGCCAAGGCAGTGATGCCATACCCGAGTTGCGTGGCGGTGGCGAGCTTCATTCCCAGCGTGTCCGCGTAGTGTGTCGCGTTGACTCCCTCAACGAGGCCATTGTAGCCGGTGAGGAGAAGGGCCACGGCGACGAGACCCAACCGAATTGTTCTCATCCCCCTCCAGAGTCTACGGCTGCGGCCTAACGAACCGCATTTGAGCTGCAGCCGCGCTCCCGCCAGGCGGCGCGGCCGATTCCAGTTGAAGATATGACCGGCCGCGCCGATTGGCGAGATCGACGCGCGGCTGTCAGCTCCAAATGCTTGTTAGGTAGCTGCCCATCCAGGGATAGGCATAAGGAGTGTCCGTGCTCACGGGCTCGAGACCACGTAGTCAAGCTCGAGCCCGAAGCGGAGGATGGCGTGCCAAATCGTGAGGTCGGATCCCTCACGACTCTCATCGCCCGGGACATCGGCGGCGATTCGGTATACGAGACCGTCGCTTGGGGAGAGGCACAACTCCACGTGCTCGCTATACCAACCGATCTGGAGGAGCGGGTCCTCGGTCGGTGACGGCCTGATGTGTTCGCGGCCCAGGGCAAGGTCCCCAAACCTGGCCCGGACAGACGTAAAAGCGCCAAAGAATTCTTGTGCGCTAGGAGATAGCCACGAGGGCAGGACGCTCAGAACTGAGCCCGACGCTGTGCTGAACCGTTCCGGATCGGCTAGAAGCTCGGTTGCTAGGGACTTCGCTCGGCTCTCAGGGAGATTCGCGAGCCACTCTTCCTCATGTCGGCGCCGACTGGTAAGGTCCGGGTTGGTAGCCCCGAGCACCTTGCTGATCGATCGCAGAAGCTTGCCCAGCATCGATCCATCCTTGAACGAGCAGCTACCTAACGACTTGCCCTTCTGCTGCGGGGCGGCAGACTGGGGACGCCGTCCCCGCCCACCTCGATCTTACCGGGGCAGAGCCGGTGAAGCCAGCGCCGCCC
>JBOGSE010000720.1:0-1959 GCA_050694895.1 bacterium
CACGCTCGATGACGCGCGACGGCGGCAGCGTTTCTTCAAACCGCCAGGATCCCGGCGCGAGGTCGGTCGGGTCATCCGGCCGGCGATACTGCTGGATGTACACTGTCACCGGTGGTTCGTCCACGATCGTGGTGCGCTCGCCCTTGAGCCAGTGAGCAAACCATCGGGTAATCTCGTGCATGAAATCCATGCGTGGCCCCGGGGTCGCAGCGTCGGGCGGCGTGTGCGGCCAGGGACCCATGATGAGCTTCTTCGGCGCCTTTAGTTCAGCAAACCAGCGTAGTGATGCGTTAACGTAGAAATCAGCCCAGCCCCCAATGATGAGCGTAGGCACCTGCACCCTGTCGTACATACGCCCCAGCGTTGACCGCCAGTACTCACCGTCGAGCTGTTCTTCGATCCATCGGATGAGCCAGGGAGTGTTCTCGCGAAGGCGCCGTTCCCACAGCGCCTGCCAGCCGTCACCAGCCAGCTCGGGGTAGGGAGGGAGGGCGTTGCGGCTGACCATCCCCAGCGCGTAGGAGCCGATGACGCTCCACCCGTTCAGCGCCCCGCCGCGGAAATGCATGTCATCGGTGTACCGGTCATCGGTCGCGTAGATCGGAGCGATTGCCCCCAGCGAGGGCGGTTGGACCTGTGCAATCTGGAAGGCCGTGAATCCGGCGTACGATGTGCCCCACATGCCCGTGCGACCGTTGCTCCACGGCTGCGCGGCCAGCCATTCGAGCGCATCGTAGCCGTCCTGCTGCTCCTGCGGATACTGGTATTCATCGATGACAACGCCGTCTGAGTCGCCTGTCCCGCGGACATCCAGCTGGACCGACGCGATGCCGCGTTCGGCGAGGTAGAAGTGCCCGAAATCGCGCGCCGCGCCTCGCAGATCATCTTTCCGGTAGGGCGTGTACTCGACCGTCACCGGCACTCGCTCGTCGGTCAGTGGACGGAACAGGTTGGCGGATAACCGCGTGCCGTCGCGGGTGGGGATCATGATGTGGCGGACCTCGACCTCCAGGGCCGCCCCGGGCTTGCGCTCTTGTTCCACGGGTGGCGTCGTCAAGGGCTCGATGGTGTTGCTACCCGGTAGAGCACCAGGCCCTCTGCCCGCACGCGCTCGGCAACGGAGCGGGCGCGGTCGCTGTCGGGCGCCGCAAAACGCTCTGCGGTCCAGAACTGTGGCGAAATCTGACGGCCCGCTTCGAGGAACAGGGGATACGTGGCGTTCACAAGTTCATCGATCAGCGTCGGATCGACAGGCACACGCGTGACAATGAGCAGGTCGACGTCCGACCGCATTGGGGAGTGCGCTGGCCACATGTCGCCACGAGCGGCCGATCCGAAGAGCCAGACCTCAACGAGATTGCCAGCCAGCCGATCGATGGCGAACGCGACGTAACGATCAATGCAATCCACTTCGGTCGCTGTCAGGTGCAGCCGAGCGCGGATCGCGATGAAGGGGATGGCCTGGTCTTTGGAAAAATTCACCCTCAAGGTATTTGCCATTGTGCCAGAGTCTCAGTTGGTGCGCGGTGCCGCCGAAGTATGCAGGGACTGGCGGTGAACGCGAACTCCAGCGTCACCGGTGGCCGTCCACAGACCACACCCCAGTCGCAAAGGACGTTCATCGTCCACAGGATCAGGGCCGTGCAGATGCCGGCTCCGATGAGCACGACTCCGGATAGTGACCCGGCCCACTGAGGGCCGCACCTGCCCGCCTCGGCTGTGTTGAGTTGGTCTAGCGAGCCAGCGCTAACTCTTCAAAGATCGGCGCGTTGTAGATCGGATGCCAGGCAAACTTGCTGATCCGCGGCGACCGGACGTGCATCGTCCGGGTGATCACCACCGGGATGATCGGCATGTCGTCGAGCGCGAGCCTGTTCATCCGCTGATAGTAGCGGCAGCGCACCTCTGGAGAGGCCGTGCGCTCGGCCTGTCGGAACAGCCGGTCGATCTCGGGATTTC
>JBOGSE010000721.1:0-1624 GCA_050694895.1 bacterium
AGTTGAACCGCCACCACGGTGCGGTAAGCGTCCTTCTTGAACCGTATGGCGATTTCAAAAACTCCGCTGCCGACCCCCTTGAATGGCTTTGCATCCCTTGGCATTCCGCCAAACTGGATAAGCTGCAATTCATCCCCTATCAGCTTCTTGGCTCCCTCCGGGAACTCCTGAATGCCCTTCTTGGAGCTACCCATCCAGACAATGGGCCTGAGTACAGGGGTTTCAAATCCTCTCAAGGCCACCTCCTTTTTAATATATAGTAAGTGTACTATATCGTCAATTTCCGGGCGGTCAAGAGAATTCAGGCGGCGCGGGTCCTTGCGCATCGCTTGGACTAGCTCGCCATCGTCACGCTTCTTGCTGACAAGACTTGGAAATCGCTGTATAGCTGTATATAAAGGGGAAATCAACGAGGCCGCCGGCGGAGTCTAAACGCCGGCTGTCACTGCGAGGGCAATCACGATGGGAACGCTGACCACGGGCGGACTCGAGGGCGTCGTCGCCGGACGCACGGCGATCTGCACGGCCGAGTCGGCGGGCGATAGTCTCTTTTATCGCGGCTATGACGTGGCCGAGCTCGCGGCGCAGGCGAGTTATGAAGAAGTCGCCTGCCTGCTCTTGTACGGCGAATTGCCAAACGCCGATCATCTTGGTGATTTCCGCATGCGGCTGGCGGGTGCGCGGGAACTGCCGCCGGACCTCAAATCGCTTCTTGAGCGGCTGCCGGCCGCGGCCCATCCGATGGACGTGCTGCGCACCGCCGTGTCGGCTCTAGGCTGTCTCGAACCCGAATCGGCGGATGTCTCTGCCCTCGCGGAACGGTTAGTGGCGCGCTTGCCCGCGATGCTCCTCTATTGGTATCAGTTCCACACCCGCGGTCAAAGAATAGAGACCCGTTCTCCCGCGGCCGATCTCGCCGGGCATTTGCTACACCTCTTGCACGGCCGCGCGGCCGAGGAAATCCATCGCCGCGCGCTCGATGCGTCGCTGATCCTCTATGCCGAACACGAGCTCAATGCCTCCACGTTCGCGGCGCGCGTCATCACCTCGACCCGGGCCGACTTCTATTCCGCCATCGCGGGCGCCATCGGCGCCTTGCGCGGCCCGCTGCACGGAGGCGCCAACGAGGCGGCGATGGCCTTGATCGCGAGCTTCGGCGGGGCCGACGAGGCCGAACAAGGGATCCGCGAACGGCTGGCGCGCAAGGAGCTGATCATGGGCTTCGGCCACCGCGTGTACAAGCGCCGCGATCCGCGCTCGCCGATAATAAAGGAGTGGGCGCGCCGGCTCGGGAAGGACGCTCGCGATACCCGGCTCTATGCGATCGCCGAGCGCATCGAAGCCGTCATGCGGCGCGAGAAACGCCTGTTCCCGAATCTCGATTTCTACAGCGCCCTGGTCTACCGCGCCTGCGGCATTCCGGCGTCGCTGTTCACGCCGATCTTTGTCATCGCCCGCGGTGCCGGGTGGGCGGCCCATATCATCGAGCAACGGCAGGACAACCGGCTCATCCGGCCGCTGGCCGAATATATCGGTCCTGCACCTAGGACCTACGTATCACTCGCCGAGCGGCCATGACGAAGGTAGCGAGCACCGCCACGCAAGACCCGGATCCGTTGCTGGG
>JBOGSE010000722.1:0-4902 GCA_050694895.1 bacterium
GTCAACACCGGGCCGGTGGTTGTCTCTCGCGTCATCGACGTGCTGGAAGTCGCCTACAACGCCCTCGGCGACACCGTCAATACCGCCGCACGCCTCGAAAGCGCGGCGTCACCGGGCATGATCCTGGCCTCAGAGGCCACGAGCCGGTTGATCGCTCCGCTGTTCGAGTTCCAGCCCGTCGGCCCGCTCAGCCTCAAAGGTAAGGAGGGGCGCGTCGCCTCAGTCCAGATCATCGGGATACGAACGGTCACGGGCAAAGCCCGCGGGATCCCTGGGCTGACATCGCCGCTTGTCGGCCGTGATAACGAGCTGGCCCTTCTCCAGGAGAGCATCCAGGCAGCCAGTGAGGGACGCGGGCAGATTGTCGCGGTCATCGGCGAAGCCGGAATCGGCAAGTCCCGTCTGGCCGCAGACGCGCAGCAGGAGAGCCCCCAGATCCGCTGGCTGGAAGGTCGGTGCCTCTCCTATGCGGCGAACATCCCTTACCTTCCGTTCCTGGATCTGCTCCGCGAATGGCTGGAGGTCACGCCCGCCGACCACGAAGCGAAGGTCCGGATCGAACTGCGCGCGGCGCTAGACCGGCTGTTCGCGGGCCGGGCGGATGAGGTCTACCCGTATCTGGCCGCTATGCTGCGCCTCCCGCTCGAACCCGAGGTTGCGTCACGCATTGCGGATCTCTCCGCCGAGAGCCTCCAGCACCAGACGTTTACCGTGATGCGGGAGTGGGCTATCCGTCTTTCTGCCGATCGACCTGTCGCGCTGATCCTCGACGATCTGCATTGGGCTGATGCGACTTCGCTGGCGCTCCTTGAAGCCTTGTTCGACGTCACCGAGCAGGCCCCGGTGCTCCTGACGGTCCTCCTCAGACCTGAGCGGGAACATGGCTCCTGGCGGCTGAACGACCTGGCCCGTCAACGGTACCCCCATCGTCACGTGGAGATCCTGCTACGCCCGTTGACGGACGTACACGCCGGGCAACTGGTCAGCAATCTGCTCGCGACCCCGGGGTTTCCCCGCGATGTGCGCGACCAGATCCTGATGAAAGCCGAGGGCAATCCGTTCTTTGTCGAAGAGGTCGTCCGCGGCCTGATTGAAAGCGGCACGCTGGTGCAGGAAGGCGACGAGTGGCGCGCGGCGCGCCCTGTAACGGCACTCGACATTCCCGACAGCATCCAGGCAGTCCTGGTCTCCCGCATTGATCGTCTGTCCGATGAGGCCAGACGCGTGCTGCAGGCGGCCTCGGTCGTCGGGCGCCTCTTTCCCCTCGACGTCCTAAAAACCGTGCTGGATGAGAATGGAAAGGTCGACGCCGCTCTGGTGGACCTGCAACGGCTTGAACTGGTCCTTGAACGCCGGCGGATTCCGCAGCCTGAGTACCGCTTCAAGCACGCCCTGACTCAGGAAGTCGCCTACGGCACGCTCGTCGAGGGGGAGCGGCGCCGTCTGCACCGTGAGGTGGCGCGGGCGCTCGAGGCTCAATACGCCGGCCGGCTCGAGGAGGTTTATGGTCTGCTTGCCTACCACTACGACCAGTCGCAGGAGGAGGAGCGCGCGCTGCACTTCCTGGTGCGGGCCGGGGACAAGTCGCGGGCCGAGTACGCCGACGCTGAGGCCCTGCGCCACTACGCCCGCGCCGTAGAGTTGATGAAGCAGCGCGGGGAATGGGAGGCCGCTGCTAAGACCTTGATGAAAGCCGCGCTGGCGTACCACATTGCCCTGGACTTCCCCGCAGCCAACCTGGCCTACAGAGACGCATTTGAGATCCTCGAACGCCTGCCGCCTCCTGGGCCGTCTCCGCTCCCGCCCGCCGAGCTCCGATGGGCAATGCCTGAACCTGAGACGATCGACAACATCAGCATCGTTACGCCAATGTCGGCGACCGTCACCAGCCAGGTGTTTGAGGGACTCCTGCGGCACGACCAGGGGCTGAATGTCACGCCGGCAGCCGCCCGATCTTGGGAGATCTCCAAGGACGGGACACGTTACGTGTTTCGCCTTTATCAGGACCGAGCATGGTCAGACGGACGACAGGTCACCGCCCACGACTTCGTCTTCGCATGGCTGCGCGCCCTGCGCGGCAATCAGTCGGTTCTGCTTCACGACATCACCGGCGCAAAACGCTTCCAGCAGGGCGCGACGGATGATCCGGCGTCTGTCGGGGCGCGCGCGCTAGACGATCATACGCTGGAGGTCGTCCTGGACGGACCGCGCGCCTACTTCCCGTTCATCCTTGCGCACCCCGCCACGCACCCGTATCCGCGCTGGACTATCGAGCAGTATGGAGACGACTGGACCGCCCCAGGGCATCTTGTCGCCAACGGTCCATACTTGATCGTCGAATGGAAACGCGGCAACTTTGCCCGGCTCGCGGCGAACCCTCGCTATGCCGGCCCGCGCAGCGGCAACGTCGGAAAGGTCCGCTTCGTCTTCAAGACTGCTCGTGGTCCAGCGCTGTTTGCGGACGGTGAAGCGGACGTGCAGTGGCTGTTGGCGCTTGGCGAACATCATACTGAACCCTTCCGCGAGTATCTTCACCTCGACGCTCCTCAGCGGGTGCTCTACATCTTTTTTCGATGCGACCAGCAGCCGTTCAGAGACCGCCGGCTGCGCCTCGCCTTTGCTCATGCCACCGATCAGCAGGCATTGGCGCGCGCAGGCGGAGTTCAGACCATCCCCGCTGACGGCGCGTTCATCCCTCCCCCGATCCCGGGACACTCTCCGCATACCTCGGTGCCGTTCGATCCCATGCGGGCCCGGCAGTTACTGGCTGAGGCTGGTGTTCCGCATGGGCAAGGGCTCGGGCAGTTCAACCTGCTGGTGCCGTCTGTAGCCGAAACACAGATCTACGAGGTGCTCACGAAGACCTGGAAAGACATCCTAGGAGTGGAGGTTGCGGTGACGGTTCGGGGTCTCGCGTACCTGCAGGAGATCCACGCAAACCCTCCGGCCGTGGGGCGCCTGGCCTGGCTTGCCGACACCCCGGACCCCGATAACTTCCTGCGGGTGAACTTTCACTCGACCTCAGATTCCCCGACAAGGTGGAAGAACTCCACTTTCGACGCTCTCGTCGAAGAAGCCCAAGATTCCACTGACCACCGCAGGCGGATGGCCCTCTACCATGAAGCCGACCGCCTGCTTGTAGCCGATGAGGCCGTCGTTATCCCTCTCGTGTACACTCGAACGATGACGGTCGTACAGCCCTACGTCCGGGGCTGGTGGTCTACGTTTCTCAGCCCGAGCCGGATCGCGGACCTCATTGTCGAACGTGAGGACTCCGCCAGAATTCCTGAAGGAACGCAGGGCCGAAACATGAATCACAGGACCATCAGGGAGAAGGGGTGACGCGTGGCGTTCTGGTGGTCCAAGTCGAGCAAAGTCGCGATGCTGGAGAAGGTGCCGCTGTTCAAGGGCCTCTCAGCAAAGCAGCTCGAGATGGTGGCGCGGCTCACCGACGAACTCGAAGTCCCGGCCGGGGAGCGTCTGGCGACCGCCGGCAAGACCGGGCATGAACTGTTCGTGATTGTCGCCGGACAGGCGACCGCGACAATCGGCCGAGGGCGCGTGAAGCGCCTGGGGCCCGGCGAATTCTTCGGCGAGATGAGCCTGGTCGACGGTGGACCGCGCTCGGCAAGCGTCGAGGCGACGACACCGATGAAGCTGCTCGTGGTCGGGCATCGGGAGTTCTGGTCGCTGCTGAACGAGACTCCTCAACTCGCTGGCAAGATCATGCGCACGCTCTCACAGCGCGTTCGCGATGCGGAGGCTGAGCTCACTGCGTAGCACCGCGCCGGGAGTGCTGGTCGCGGCAGCGCTCTTCGCGAGCATCACTACCGCCCTTGGAATAAGCCAGGCTGCCCCGGCCTTTCCCGACATCCCGAATCCCAAAGTTGCCGCAGAGGCTCCCGAGATCGGCCGGTACGGCGGACGGCTCATCGTCGCCCAGATCAGCGAGCCGCGGACATTCAACCCCGTCATCATCACCGACGCCGCCACGGGGGCGGTACTCGGCCCGATCTTCGAAGGCCTGGTCGAGGGCAACTATGTCACGGGAGAGGTCGAACCCGCGCTCGCGGAATCATGGACGCTGAGCGCCGACAAACGGGCGTGGACGTTCACGCTACGTGAGGGCGTCCGCTGGTCGGATGGCAGGCCGCTGACGATGGACGACGTGTTATTCAGCCTGCAGGTGGTGTTCACGAAGGGCGTGCAGAGCACGACAGTCGACCTGCTGACGTTTGGCGGCAAGCCGGTGCGCTGGCGAAAACTCGACGACCGGCGCATTGAATTCACGACGAGCGAGCCTCTGGGATTCTTCCTGCGCCTCCTGCAGGATTTCGTCGTGATCCCGAAGCACAAGTTGCAGCCCCCGCTCGCACGCGGAAGCGCCGCCTTCAACTCCGCGTGGGCGGTGAACACCGCGCCGCGCGAGATCATCGGCACGGGTCCGTTCGTCATGCAAGCGTACGCTTTCGGCTCTCGCGTGACCTATACCCGCAACCCACGCCACTGGCGCGTGGATCGCGCGGGCAATCGGCTCCCCTACCTAGACCGCTACGTGCTCCAGATCGTCCCGAACCTTGACGCCGACAAACTGAAATTCCTGTCAAAGGAGACCGATCTCTACAGCGCGCGCCCCAGCGAGTACGCCGAGCTCAAACGCGGCGAGCGGGCCGGCAACTACACGGTCTATGACGGCCCTGAGACCTTCTCCTCACAGTACCTGGTGTTCAATCAGAACCCGCGCGGGCTCAAACCTCCGAAGCTGACCTGGTTTCAGGACCTGCGGTTCCGCCGCGCGCTCAACCACGCGATCGACCGAACCGCGATCGTCCGTCAAGTATATGCGGGACGCGCCACCCCCTCCTGGGGACCCGTGAGCATCGCAAATACCCTCTATCACAA
>JBOGSE010000723.1:0-6640 GCA_050694895.1 bacterium
GCGAGCTCGAGGCGATGGGGTTTGTCGTGCCCTCCTATCAAGAGCGGATGCGGATCGCCCGCAAGCACGGCGTGCCTGTCGCGACCGGCACCGACGCCGGAGGAAACGCGCTGTTTAGACACGGCTCTGTGGGCATCGAGATGCTGATGCTGGCCGAATGCGGGTACTCGGCGCACGAGGCCATTCAGGCGGCCACCGGCCAGGCGGCGCGTTCGCTGCGGCTGGAGAGTATCACCGGCCTGGTGCGTAAGGGCCTGCAGGCCGACCTGCTCGTGGTGGGCGCCGATCCGCTGCAGGATCTGCGCGCGCTCGCCCCCGGCGACCGCGCACGCATCGAGGGCATCACCGCTGGCGGGCGGTTTGCGCGCTGGGACGGACGTGACCTTATCTAGGCCGCCAGTGTCGCCCCGGATCGGGCTCGCGCTCGGCTACGACCCTTCGATGAGCATCAGGGAGATGGCCGACCTGATGCAGCAGGCGGAAGCCCGCGGCTATGCGATGGGGTTCTTTTCCGAAACCATCAACCTCGTACGGGATTCGGTCAGCGCGCTGGCCGCCTTCGGGGTTGCCACGCAGACGCTTGCGCTCGGAACCACGCAGATCGTACGCCTCCGTAGCCCCATCACCATGGCGCAGACCGCCGCGTCACTGGACGAGCTGACCGGTGGGCGCTTCATCCTCGCGCCGGGCGCCTGCACGCGCAACCACGCCAGGCTGTTCGGGCTGGAGCACGTCGATCCGGCGCTGACGTTGACCGAGTGGGTCCAGGCCATGCGCCTGCTCCTCACCGGCGAGCGGGTATCGTTCGCGGGGGAGACCGTCCGGTTTGAGAACGTCGGGCTGGCCTGGAGACCGTTGCGGCCGCACATCTCCATGTGGATCGCCGCGACGAGCCGCACAGGCCTTCGCCTTGCCGGTCAACTCGGCGACGGCGTCCTGTTGAACGCCATCGCCTCACCGGAGTACACGGCCAATGCCGTGAAGATCGTGCGCGAGGCTGCCGAAGCAGCCGGCAGGAACTGGGCGGGCTTTGAAGTGGCGAAGATCGTGAACTGCTCCCTGGAGGACGACCGCGATCTCGCCTTGGATGCGATCAGGTGGGAGGTCGCGAGCAAGTTTCATCCTATGCGCGCGTCCTACAACGCCCGGATTCGCGCGGGGGTCGGTGAACCGTTCATCAACGCCGATGACATTCCGAACTTCAAAGATGTGTACAAAAGGGGCGGAAAAGACGCGCTTGCGGAGGCGATCCCGACATCCTACATCGAGGGACTGACCGCCAGCGGCACGGCCGACGACGTCAGGCAGCGCGTGCAGCGGTACCGCGACGCCGGGGTGATGCTCCCACTTCTGCGGCCCGCGGCACGCCACCAGATGCAGGCCCTGTTGGATCTCTTCGCGCCGACACGAGTCGGTATTTCTTGGCACCCTTGAAAGCGGCATCCCTGATCTTGGCCAGCGCCACAGGGATTACCTGATGAGGTACCTGCGATGTGGCCGGACCGCTCGTCCTTGATACCGGCGCATTCGTCGCGCTCATTGGTTCTCTACCTATGGCCTGCGTGGCGGAAGGCCGTTTCGAATAGTCCCTTAGCGAAGACATAAGCCGACTCTTGGGAAACTACGATGCACGCCGACCACGACCGCTTGGTCGAAGAACTCCGAACCTGGTACACATCCTCGTACCCTGAGATGGGCTACCGCGTGGAACGGCAGCCTTTGGGCTTCTACGGGCGGAACGTGAATGTCGAGCACCATCAGACCAACCAGGTGACTGTCCGCGACCTCCGGCCAGTCCAGATTCCCGAATTCCTGACTGATCTGCGAACCTACTACCATGGTGGCTCGGCCTACATTTATGTGGACGACCCGATGGCGGAAGCGCTGATCGGCCCATCGCTCGAGCGCGCTGGCTGTAGTCGGGCGGGAACCGAGGTCTACCTGGCACACGTGGGGCCGGTGCCGCGGATATCGTCAGTCGCCGGCCTCGCCATCGAGCAGGTTACGACCGCGAATCTGCTCGAGTACGCAGTGACCAAACTCAAGGCGTTTGCCAACAGTGAGGCGCAACCGGAGCCGCAAAAGGCGCGCGACGAGGTGGCGCTGCGCGCGGCAGAGATGGCGGGCGAAGGACGCTTCCTGCTTGGCCGACTGCATGCCGAGCCTGCAGCCATCATCGGCTGGTATGAGGGGATGGACCGCTACATCTTCATCCTTGCGACGCGCGTGCCGTTTCGCGGCCGCGGAATCGCGAAAGCGCTCCTCTGCCACGCCCTGGCCGATGGGTACGCTCAAGGTTGTCGGTCCGTGATCATCAACGCGGACCCAGAGGACATGCCGATTCAACTCTACAGGCGGCTGGGGTTTACGGATGAAGTGTATTGGCGCAGATGTTATCGATTCGATCCGGCCACGGCCCCGACAGGCGGCCCATAGGAGCGCAAGGGCTACGACGGAGGCTGGGACATGGTGCTTGGGAAATATACCGAGGCTGCGCGCGCGTAAGGGCGCGCTTGAATCCTGGGATCCCGGGGCTACGCGAGCTGCGCGGCTAGAGCCTCGGGGTCGGTCACCGGAAGATTGCAGGTAAAGTTTTCGCAGACAAATGCGGTCGCGTGGCTGTCCAGCGGTGAACGGCCTGCGAGCAGAGGGACGGGCTGCGGGTCGCCGACCTGTCCCACAGCGACGACCTGATTGGGCCGGTACGCGCCGCGAACGACTTGCAGGAGTGCCCGCGTGTCCTGGGCCGCCGGATCGCCGACGATCGCGACCTCCTTGGGCTTGCCCAGCGCAAAGTCCAACGCGCACAGCCACTGAGCAAATCCCGTCGGATATGAGCCAAGGAGTGGCTGGACGAGCCGGAGGCCCGATTCCGCCAGATCCCGGTACGACCCTTCACCGGTGAGCGCCGCCAGACGCAGCAGCACCGTCGCCGCCATCGCGTTACCCGAGGGCGTCGCGTTGTCCTGGAGGCTCTTTGGTCTGACCGCGAGCGCCTCGTGGTCGTCGCTGGTGTCGAAGAACCCGCCGGAGGGATCGCGAAAGTGCTCGATCATCACATCGGCCAGCCGCCGGGCTTCCATAAACCATCGCGCCTCAAAGGTCGCCTCGTAGTGCGCCAGCAGACCGTCGATGATGTTCGCGTAGTCTTCCAGGTAGGCATTGAGTTTGGCCGTGCCCTGCCGCCAGGCGCGCAGGAGCCGGCCTTGCCACGTCCGCATCTCCCGAAGGAGGAATGCCGCGTTTCGCTCCGCCGTGTCGCGATATTCGCGACGCTCAAGGATCCGGGCCGCATCGGCGAACGCTGCGAGCGCGAGGCCGTTCCATGCCGCAAGCACTTTATCGTCCAGCCCCGGACGCACGCGCCGCTCCCGACGCCCGAACAGCGCACGCCGCGCGGCCGCCAGGCGCGACTCCACCTCCTCGACAGACAGGCCGTGGTTGTCCGCCAGGGACTGTGGGTCCTTCGCCACGTAGAGAATGTTCTTTCCATCGAAGTTCCCGCGGTCGGTGACCCCATAGGCCTCGCTGAATAGCGCGGCGTCATCGCCCAACACCTCACGAATTTCCTCGACCGTCCACACGAAGAACTTGCCTTCTTCGCCCTCGGAGTCGGCGTCCTGGCTGCTGTAGAAGCCGCCCGCGGGATCGGTCATCTCCCGAATGATGTAGTCGAGCGTCTCCTCCGCCACGCGCCGGAAGAGGGGCTCGCGTGTGACCTGCCAGGCATGCAGATAAGCGCGGGCAAGTTGGGCGTTGTCGTAGAGCATCTTTTCGAAATGCGGCACCAGCCAGACGGCATCGGTCGCGTACCGGTGGGATCCGCCGCCGAGCTGATCGTAGATGCCGCCTCGGGCCATCTTCGCCAGCGTCGATCTCGCCATCGTCAAGGCTGACTGCTCACTCGTGCGCACATGCGCCCGCAGCAGAAACTCGATCGTCATCGGCTGAGGGAACTTCGGCGCGCGGCCCCATCCACCATGACCCAGGTCGTATTGTCGCTCCAGCACGGCGACGGCCGTATCGAGCGTTCCCCTGGTCAGGGTCGCCGCGGGCGCCCCTGAGACATCGCCTCGGCGCAGCAGGTCCAGCATTCCCGCCCCGTTGCGCTCGATCTCATCGCGCCGGTCGCGCCAGGCCGCCGCGATCGCCCGCAGCACGTCGACAAATGCCGGCATCCCCTGCCGTGGAGAGGGTGGAAAGTACGTGCCGCCGTAAAATGGGACGCCTGCGGGCGTGAGAAAGACGCTCATCGGCCACCCGCCGTGCCCGGTTATCGCCACGACAGCCTTCATGTAAATATCGTCGAGGTCGGGGCGTTCCTCGCGATCGACTTTGATACTAATGAAGTGCTCGTTCATCACCGCCGCGACCGCGGGGTCCTCGAACGACTCGTGCTCCATGACGTGGCACCAGTGGCAGGCGGCGTAGCCGATGCTGAGAAAGATGGGTTTGTCTTCCTCTCGGGCACGGCGCAATGCGTCCTCGCCCCAGGGGTACCACTCGACGGGGTTGTTGGCGTGCTGGAGCAGATAGGGGCTGGTCTCTGACGCAAGGCGGTTGGGCATCCATGTAATTGTAACAAGTTCTTCTGGCGAGGTGCGTCATGTGGGGGACGAGTCTTCGTGTCGCGCTCGTTGCCGCGCTTGTCATGAGCGGCTATCCTGCCGTGGTCGCAGCCCCGGTATGCTCGTGGACCGGCGCCTGGGAGACGAACTGGGGGCGAATGGACCTCCAGCAGAGCGGCGATCGCGTGACGGGCACATACGTGCGGCAGTCGGGTCGCATGAGCGGCCGCGTGTCGGGCAACGTGTTGACCGGCCAGTGGTCGGAGGCGCCGACATACAAGGCGCCTAAGGATGAGGGCGACTACGAGTTTGCGATGCAGACGGGCTGCACTTCCTTCGACGGCCGGTGGCGGTACACTGGTGAATCCCGATGGCGCCCATGGACCGGTAGGCGGCGCTAGCGACGACCGAATTCAGGCCAGTTCACCAGAAGCGAACGCGCCGGGGCTCCAGCATGTGCCCCGGCGTCCCTCTGTCATCTGCCCGACGAGCCCACCGGCTTCCCCTGGGATATAATCGGGCTTGATACTCCTGCCGGAGGTGAGCGTGATGGGTGGAGCGGACAGGGGCGCATGGCCTGCACGTTGGGCGATCCTGTGTGCGGTCACCGTGCTCGTTGCGGGATCGATGGCTGCCGGCGGTCCCGCGGCGACGCGCGAGGGCGGGGAGATGACTGCCGTCTACCGCGCCGGCAACATTGAAAGTCTCGATCCGCCCAGCGCGTCGGCCGGCACCGACTGGCGCATGACGGGACTCATCGCGTACAACACCCTCTACGCGTACAACGCCGAGGGCAAGTTGGTGCCCGACCTCGCCGAAGCGATGCCCAGGCTCAGTCCCGACGCGAAAGTCTACACTATCCCGATCCGCCGCGGCGTCCAGTTCCACAACGGCCGCGAGCTGAAGGCGGGCGACGTGAAGTACTCGCTGGAGCGCCAGGCCCATCCGACCTCGCGGAGCTGGGGGCCGTCGTTCGCCTCGAATATCGTGGGGGCCAAGGACGTGATCGCCGGCAGAGCCACGACGATGCCGGGCATCCAGGTTGTCGACGACTACACCGTGCGCATCACCTTGGAGCAGCCCCAGGCCGTCTTCCCGGCCATCCTGTCCATGGCTATCAACGCGATCATCCCCAAAGAAGAAGTCGACCGCCACGGTCAGGACTACCGCCTGCATCCGGTGGGCACGGGCCCGTTCAAGCTGGAGCGGTGGACGCCGGGGCAGGAAATTTCATTCATACGCAACCGGCAGTACTTCCGCAAGGGCGTTCCGCGCCTCGACCGGATCGTGTACAAGTTCGGGGTCGACCCGAGCGTGGGACTGTTGCGGTTCGAGCGTGGTGAGGTCGACTATCTCGCCGACGGCCTGGCCGGGCAGGATATCCCGCGCGTGCGCAGCGATCCCCGGCTGAGCCAGCAGACCTTCATCGCCGACAATGTGTACCTCTCCTTCCTCTTGATGAACACCGAGACCCCTCCGTTCAACGACGTTCGCGTGCGCCGGGCGATTGCCATGATGGTGGACCGGGACCGGCTGGTTCAGGTGGCCGGGGGGCTCGGCATTCCAGCGAAAGGCTACATCCTCCCGCAGATGCCCTGCTACGACGCAAACTTCACGGGAGTCCCGCCCTTCGATCCCGCCCGCGCGAGGGCGCTGCTCGCCGAGGCCGGGTATCCGAACGGCTTCAGCGTCAACCTCGACTCGTCAACAACGGGCAGCATCCCCCAGTCCGCGGAGTGGCAGCAGGTGCTGCAGCAGAATCTGGCGACCATCGGCGTCCGCACCGAGATCCGGCGCTTCACCGGCGGCATCATCAGCCGGATGCTGAGCGAAGGAACGAGCCTGCTGGCGCTCAACGGGTGGGGCGCGAGCTTCCTCGACCCCGTGGATCACATCGGGACCCTCGTGATCAGCGACGGGGCCAACGCTCAGCGGGCGCGGTATCGAAATCCCGAGATCGACCGGCTGTTCCGACAGGCCGAGCGCACGGCCTCTCCAGAGGTGCGCTGCCGCTACTATCAGCGGATGAACAGGCTCGCGCTCGACGACATGCCGATCATCCCGGTGGTGAT
>JBOGSE010000724.1:0-3207 GCA_050694895.1 bacterium
ATGGACGCGGCGATCGCATACGCGCGCGAGCACCGCGCGCGCTTTCTCGACGACCTCCGCGAGTTTCTCCGAATCCCAAGCGTCAGCACCGCCCCCGAGCGTGCCGGCGACGTCGCGCGCGCCGCCAGTGGATCGCGTCCCATCTTCAGGCGCTGGGCTTTGCGACGCGCGTTGATCCCATCGAGCGGCATCCGATCGTCCGCGCCGACTGGTTGCAAGCTCCAGGGGCGCCTACCGTCTTGTGCTACGCGCATTACGATGTGCAGCCGCCCGAGCCCCTGGAGCTGTGGCGCCACCCACCCTTTGACCCCACCCTGGAGGACAGCGTCATCTACGCGCGCGGCGCGTCCGACGACAAGGGCGGCGTCTTGATCCTCGTCAAAGCCATGGAGTCCATTCTGAAGACCGCGGGCGCGCTTCCCGTCAATGTGAAGTTCTTGCTCGAAGGGGAGGAGGAGATCGGCAGCCCGTCGATCGCGACCTACCTGCCCAAGGCCCGCCGAACGCTTGCCGCGGATGCCGCGCTGGTGATGGACGGGATCCTCTTTGCGCCGGACCTCCCGACGATCACGACCGCGCTGCGCGGCATGTTGTACACCGAAATTGAGGTCACCGGGGCCCGCGGCGATCTACACTCAGGAGGCTATGGGGGCGCCGCGCCCAATGCGGTCGGCGCGGCAGCGTCGATCGTCGCGGCCTTGAAGGACCCGCGGGGTCGAATCCGGATTCCCGGGTTCTACCGCCGGGTGCGGATGCCGGACGCGACCGAACGCGCGGCGTGGGACCGCCTCCCGTTCGATGAATCCTCGTACCTTCGCGACCTTGGTATCGACGCTGCGCCCGGCGAAGAGGGGTATTCGATCCTGGACCGGCTGTGGGCCCGGCCGACCCTGGACGTGCACGGGATCGGCGGGGGATTCACCGCCGAAGGGATGAAAACCGTGATCCCCTCACGTGCCGTGGCCAAGGTGAGCATGCGCCTGGTGCCCGACCAGCACCCCGACCGCATCTTCAAGCAATTGACGCGCTTCGTCCAGCGCGTCGCGCCGCCGGGCGTGCGGGTCGAGGTCCGCAAGCTGGCGTCGGCGCTGCCGGTCGTCGTCTCTTCTGATGCGCCGCCGGTGCGGGCCGCCGCGCGCGCGCTGGAGGCCACCTATGGCAAGCCACCGGTCTACGTCCGCATCGGGGGGAGCATCCCCATCGTGGCGGGCTTCACGCAAACGCTGAAAATTCCCTCGGTGCTCATGGGGTTCGGCCTTCCCGACGACAATTTTCACGCGCCCAATGAGAAGTTCAACCTGTCCAACTTTCATCACGGGATCGACACGGTGATTCGGTTTCTCCATCAGCTCCGTGGCTGATCAGGCGCGGTCCGTACCCGCAGAGGCCCACCCTGCGGCGACGCCGGCGGCAGGCATGCCCACCGCCTATCGATGGCTGGCCGGCATTATCGGCGTCATCGGGCTGGCCCTACTGATTCGAGCGGTGCTTGAACTTCCCACGATCCCATGGCCGGCCTGGGTGCTGTTCGGCGCCATGTCTGTGCTGGCCGCGCTCATCACCTTCACGTTGCCAATGGGCATCACGTTCAATCCGCAAAGCGGCATCAGGCTGGCGGCGCTGTTCCTCTTTGGATGGGAGGCCGCACTCATCTTCAGCGCGCTCAGCCTCGCCGTGTTCTGGCTGCGCGCGCGCCGCCCGCTGGTCCGTGCCGTGTTCGACGTGGGCAACATCATGATCAGCACATCGCTCGCCGCGACAATCGCCCCGGTGGGTGTCACGGGGCGGCCACCCGAGGCCGTCGCGACCTTCATGCTGGCCGGCGCCGTGTATGCGCTGGTCAACACCGCCTTCACGCATACAGGGCGGGTGCTCTTGACCGGTGACCGGACGTTTCTGCAGCTGCGGACCGCGGCGCGGACATTCCTGCTTCCGGCGAGCATGGTGCCGATGGGATACATCATCGCCTTCCTGTTCGAATCGTTCGGCGACATCGGGGCGCTGGTGGGCCTCTCCTGCTGGCTGCTGGCGAGCCTGGCCCTCAAGAGCGGCTATGACGCGCAGGCGGCGGGCGAGAGGCTGGCGGAGACGAACCGCCGGCTGGAGGAAGCGCTTGTCGCCGTCGAGCGTCTGTCGATCACCGATCCCCTAACAGGGCTGTACAACCGCCGCCATTTCCGCGTGCGCCTGGAGGAGGAGTTCAAGCGCGAAGCGCGGGACATCACTCCATTCAGTCTGATCCTCCTTGACCTCGTGGGGTTCAAGGGCGTCAACGACACGGATGGCCATCTGGTCGGCGACGTCGTCCTTCAGCAATTCTCGCGGCTGCTCGATGGTGCCGTGCGTCCCGGCGATCTGGTCTTCCGGTATGGCGGCGACGAGTTTGCCGTGGTGCTACCGCGCACCGATCGGGGCGAGGCCGAGGCCGTTGCCGCGCGTCTGACCCACCTGGCGGCCAACTCGCCATTCCTCGTTGGCTCCAAGCGATTCTTTTTGGGACTGGATGCCGGCATCGCCACGGCGCCCGCCGACGGCGGGGATCCAGACGTGCTGATCGCGCGGGCCGATGCGGCCATGTATCGCGCGCGCGACCGCCGGCGCCGCACGGACGGGGCGCACACCGCGCACGGGGAGCCCCGCGAGGCGTGATCCCGGAGGTCGCCAAGAGTCTCCTCGACTTCCTCCTGCATCTCGATCAGCACCTGGACGCGATTACCCGCACGTATGGCCTCGGGGCCTACGTGATCCTCTTCCTGGTGATCTTCTGCGAGACCGGACTTGTCGTGACACCCTTCCTCCCGGGCGATTCGCTGCTCTTCGCGGTCGGCACGATCGCCGCGCGCGGCACGCTGGATGTCTGGGTCGTGGCTGCCGCGCTGGTGGTCGCGGCCATCGCCGGCGACGCCGCGAACTACTGGATCGGCCGCCTGGCCGGCACGCGCATCCTGCGCGCGCGAGGCAGATGGTACCTGAAGCAAGAGCACCTCGACCGCACGCACGCCTTCTACGAGCGGCACGGCGCAAAGACGATTATTCTGGCGCGCTTTGTTCCGATCATCCGGACCTTCGCACCGTTCGTGGCGGGCCTGGGGCGGATGACCTACGCCCGGTTTACGGTGTACAACGTCACCGGCGGGATCGCGTGGATCGTCATCTTCGTCTTCGGAGGCTATTACTTCGGCAACATTCCCGCTGTCAGGCAGCACT
>JBOGSE010000725.1:0-1932 GCA_050694895.1 bacterium
CAGCTCGTTTTGATTCTGTGGAAAGCGGCCGTGCTCCTTGCCCCACTCAATCAGCGCCTTTGTCAGCCGGTTCTGCAAAGCCGCTCGTACCGCGCCTTGATGGGACCGGGGCACGAGGCTGGGAATGAGAACCGCCGCTAGGATGGAGAGCACAAACGGAACGAAGAGCCACTGGAGAGATTTTGCGACGCACGGTGACGTAGCCCGTGAGGGCAAGGATGCCCAGCCCGAAAAGCATGACGGGCAGACCTGTCTCCAGATAGTTGCGGTTGCCGTAGTAAGGGTCTTCGAGTTGCACTTGCAGCCAGTTCGAAATGTCGGATCCACCGAAGAGCACCGGTAGCACGCTGAGAAACGCCACCCCACTTCCAAGTGTGTAGCGAAGAACCAATCCTAAAATTTCACGTATCTTCATGGGCGGAACCGTATGGTTAGTTTACCTGTTTCGTAGGCGACAGAACTCGCCCTGGTGGCACCGGCTGGGGACTAGGGTAGCACTCCTGGTTTTCAATGGATTAGGTCCCACCGAGCCACTTGTTGCGGCCTACTGAACTTTTTCATCGACGTGCTGACCGATCGCCCCTTCCAATCCAGCAGGCCGATTCCACCGACTGAAAAGGTCAAGCGCAAGCAGACCCAGGGCAGAGAAGATTGCGATCACTCCCAGCGCGAAGGCAAGCCTTCCAAGGCTCTCGGCGTGGTTGACCAGATGGAGCCGCCCGAGGAGATAGTTCCAGTCGTGGATCACGTCGTCGCCCCCGTGCAGCGGCAGCGCCATCAGGCGGGCATCGGCGATGTAGATCGCCACATTGGTGATGCTCTCGCCGGTCCAAAACAAGGTCACGGCGGATGCGGCCAGTTGGTGCTGCCGTACGAAGTAGCCCGTACACACCACCGGGATTATCACTTGCGTCAGCGACCCACCCAAGATTCCCAGGAACTCGCCGAAGAGCGAAAAGAGCACGTGCCCGGCTTCGTGAAAGATGAAGTTCGCCCCGTCCAAGACGCCCAGCACGAGTCCTGGAGGGGAAAAACTCACACCGCGAGCAAGAACCTGCCAGGAGAGAACGAACAACACGGCGAGGCCGACACCTCGACTGACGAGGCCAGCCGCCTCTTGGGTCCCCCGTCGCTCCATCTGGCCTGAAGCCATCCGCGCCTCCGCGCGTTCGTCTAAGGGGTCCGTCGGCGGCAACAGCAAGAGGTATGCCGCAGCGACTAGACCCCTAACTAGTTGGAAAATAAGCGTTCATTTACGGTGGCCGGCGCTCGCTGAGCCTGGTCTGAGACGAAAAGTCCCATTGGGTCGCGTGCAAGACAAGGCTGACCGCTTGATCCAATCCCGCGATTGGGAGTAGGCAGCATAAAAAAACTCCTCGGCCTTCTGCCCAGGACGACGCGGCACCCCACGGCACCGAGGGCCTCCGCCCGGCCACCGCGCGCTGGACAAGTCGCTGCCGGTGCGGTACCCTGAACGGCGTGGGGCGTGTCGATCCCACCCCCGGATGGTTGTCCGGGGGTTTTGTTTCCCCCTTGCGACGGGAGGCACCCTGTAATGCGGCCGACCCCCGCCCTTCCGATCGGGATTCTGGACGAGCACCCGCACTGGTCCGACCGGCTCATGGCCGAGCTCCGCCGACGAGGCGTCCCCTTCGAGAAGATTGACGTCAGTAACCACGCCTTCTGGCCCGCCGCGCGGGAGCGGCGCTACTCGGTTCTGGTCAACCGGGTGAGTCCCTCCGCGCACACTCGCGGCCACGCCAGCAGTCTATTCTACGCGCTCCAGGCGCTCACCTACTTCGAAGAGATCGGGATCCCGATCATCAACCCCCCCGCCTCCTACCGGTACGAGGCCTCGAAGGCGGCGCAGGCGTTGCTCATGGAGCGCCTCGGCCTCCCGTACCCGCGGTGCGCGGTCCTGAACCAACCGGG
>JBOGSE010000726.1:0-1535 GCA_050694895.1 bacterium
GTGTGACATCTTGAAATTGCTGCCGTACTTGTCGATCGCCTCTGCAGTGTCAGGCCCGAAGTGCAGGATTTTCATGGATCGACCTCAACCCGACCGCGGCGCGGGAGAAGGCTGATGCAGCGCCTCAGCCCACCGCCGCCATTTCTGTCTCTGCCTTCTGGAGCCACAGGCCCATGTCCATCTCTCGCAACATCGCCGTCGCAGTAACGAGATGTCGTTGTGCTTGCTGCCGCCGCCCTGTTCGTCGGTACAGCGTGCCGAGGCCAAGGTGGCAGTGGGTCAGGAGGGGGCGCATCCCAAGCTCGTCGGCAAGAGCCATCGCCTGTCGATAGTAACTCTCGGCGGCCGCCATGTCCGGAGGATCGCGGCGTGAGCTGATCTCCCCGAGCAGACGGAGTGCCCACGCCTCGTGTCCACGTTCCTTGCACTTGATTGACACCTCGAGCGCGCGTTGGCCAATGCGGCCGGCCTCATCCAGGCGTCCGGCGAGCATGTGCGCTTCGGTCAACGGGATGATCGCGATCAGATGATCGAACCACGCGCCCATTGACTCAGTCTGGGTGACGACCCGGTCGAGGAGCGGCACGGCCTCCTCGAGCCGTCCCGCCAGCGTGTAGGCGGCACCCAGAAACGCCGCAACCCCGTGGAAGGCGAGGGCCTGAAAGCCCGATGACCGGGACACCTCAAGGCCGCGCTCGAGGACGGGAATCGCGCGGCCAATGTCGCCTTTGCGGAGGTGAAGGAGCCCGAGGGCAAACGAAGCCCGGAGGAATACGAGCGGGCGGTCGAGCGCCTCGGCGATTCGGAACGTTTCCTCGGCGGGGCCGATCCCGTCTGCGAATTGCCCCAGCTCGGCAAGGCACCAAAATCGAAATGCGCGCGAGACGATTAACAGGTCCGTTAGCGGGGCGGGCCGCTCGCGGGCTAGCGGCTCCTCGGCGTTCTCCCTGTAGACCTCGGCCGACCGACGATAGTCGCCCATTGTGAGATACGCCCAGCCCAGTGTCCCCTGTGCGCTCAGCCGGATGGTGAGATCCTGAAGGGCTGTGGCGATGGAGACAGCCCGGGTTGCGGACTCGATGGCGCGGTCGGGATCGCCGGCCAAACAGAAGTGATTAGCGAGAAACACCAGGATCCGGGCAAGTCGCAGTTGATCGCCCAGGGCCTGGGCGAGTGCCTCGGCCTCCCGGAGAACGTCCAAAACGCGATCGAGCTTTCCCAGCGGCCAGACGGCATTGCGGAGGTCAAGCCGGAGATCGATGGCCAGCCCGAGCCGCTCGCTGCTGCCCGGCAGATGGCCGAATGCGACCAGCGCTTGCTCAAGGAGGACACCCGCCTCGGCGTTGGCGGAGCGGTGAAGCGCCCTGGCGCCTGCCTGATGAAGGTATGCGACAGCTTTCTCCCATAACTCCGCCCGAAACGTGTGGTGGGCGAGCCGTTCGACCTGATCGTCCAGGCGGTCGGCATAGAGCGTCTCGATGGCCTCAACGATCCGCGCGTGCAACGCACGCCGCCGATCCTGGACGATGCTGCCG
>JBOGSE010000727.1:0-1653 GCA_050694895.1 bacterium
TCCCGGGGAGATCAGCAACCTCGTACGTGGGTCAGCATATGTTTGGTCAATCCTGCACGACCGACGAATCCGGCTCGGTGACTGGTGATTGCGCATAACTCGCGGCTGCAACGGACCGTCCGACCGCGTCGCGGTCGTCCGGCCGCTGAGCCGCAGGGTCGTTATACCGGTACAGCCTGATGCCCAAGTTCGGTGATGCGCTAAGGGGATACGCTCACGAAATACTGAAGCGCGACGGTTATCGGTGTCGCTACTGCGGACTCGATGGGTCGACCTCTTTCTCCGCATGGCTGAACCTGTCATGGGATCACCTGCTACCCAAGGCACATCCAGACCGTGACAATCCAGAGTTCATCGTAGCCGCCTGCCTCTTCTGCAACTCCGCGGACAATCACTATTTCTCCCAAGCAGAAGCGCGGTCCCTAACCTTTATCGGACTTACAGCCGATCAGCTTGTTGAGCAGCGTCGGCCCTTCGTTGAGGCAACACGTTCGAAGTACAGGGAGTTCTGGGAGACTCAGGTCGAGGGAAAGAGCCAATGAGGTGGTCAGGGAACGGCATAACTACGGGCTGCACCCGACCGCCTACGGCGGCGGGTGACCCCGAAAGACGTTATGCAGAAGCATGGTGTGATGCTGACTTGATATGGAGGTGCCAATGACTCGCTTCCGTGCGATCCTGTTGCCGGGCGGCGTTCTCCCTGCGGCGTTGGCTTATCCCGACCTTGTTGCCGCCCTTGGTCCCGAGGTCGACGCGCGCTACAAGGAGCTCGAGCTGTATGCAGGCGACGAGCCCCCTCCGAGATGGGACTTGGACAGGGAAGTGGAGGGAATTCGGCGATTCGCCGAGGAGTGCGGGTTCGATCGGTTTCATCTGGTCGGCTACTCGGGGGGCGGAGCGTGCGCGCTCGCCTACTGCGCCGCCGATCCCGAACGGTTGCTCAGCCTGACACTGAACGAACCGGCCTGGGCCGGCAACGAAGGATGGAGCGACGCCGAGCGAGGCTATTGGCGCAGAGTCGACGAGATCATGGCCCTACCACCCGAGGAGATGATGACGGCCTTCATGCAAAGCGGCCAGCCGCCGGAGGACGAGCCATCACTACCCGATCCGGAACCGCCCCCACCCTGGTTCGCGAGCCGACCGGCTGGGCTTCGGGCGTTCCATTCCGCATTCAAGGCCTACCACCTGGACCTTGACCGCCTGAAGTC
The DNA here is from genome assembly GCA_050694895.1 of bacterium. GTDB lineage: Bacteria > Sysuimicrobiota > Sysuimicrobiia > Sysuimicrobiales > Humicultoraceae > JBQTJP01. The sequence continues at coordinate 1,212 of JBOGSE010000727.1, forward strand.
ATTCGATCGTCCTGTCCTGTACGTCACCGGCGGGAAGAGCGATCCGATCGAGAACGAGCCAATCGTGGAGCGTCTCAGCAAGGTCTTCCCCGACTTCACGCGGGAGATCTACGCAGAGCGCCACCACTTCGATCCGCCGCATCGAGCGGAGCCCGAACGGTTTGCGGCTTCTCTCAAGACACTGTGGGAGCGGGCGGCTGACGAGTCGTGAGCAGGGCGCTATCGTGCGGTTGGAAGGATTCGGAGACGCTACGCCGTTTGCCCCGCCTCTGCATAACTCGGCGCTGCAGCCGACCGGCTACGCCGGCGGCTGAGCGCCAGGGTCGTTATACGGAAAGGTAGCGATCGTGAGACCCTCGATAGACACTGTCTGGCAGCGGATCCGCGCTCATGAGGGTGAACCCTTCTCGACCATCACCGGTGCCCGGTTCAAGTATTCCGT
>JBOGSE010000728.1:0-4343 GCA_050694895.1 bacterium
ACGGCACGCCCTACATACTGCATGTCAGACAGGCAGAGCGCCTTCAGTCCGAACCCGAGATTGCGCGTGTTTGACACCTGACAGGTTCAGTCGTACCTTCCCTTTCGACGAAAAAGGCCTTTTAAAAATTCTTATTCTCTTCTCAACGGAGAAGCTTCATGCGAGCTGAAAACGAGTGGCGCAAGCGCGCGACGATCTCAATTTTCCTCCTGGCCGTCGTGCCCACCGTCTTCGCGCAGACGACCGAGAAACCCGCGTTAGTTCTCCAGGCGGGACACACCGGCTCGATCAATTCCGTCGTCTACAGCGCGGACGGAAAAACTTTTCTCACCGCCAGCGACGATCAAACCGTCAAGCTGTGGGACTCGCGCTCGGGGCGCGTGATCCGAATCTTTACCGGGCACGGGGACGGCGTCATCCGCGCTGTGTTCAGCCCCGACGGCAAAAGCATTTTTTCCGTCTGCGAAGATTCCACGGCGAGGATGTGGGACGTGGCGACGGGGCGCGTCGTGCGGGACTTTGCCGCGGAGGGGAAGGTCAGCTACTCGACCGGCGGCTCGCTAGCGGTCAGCCCCGGCGGCAAGTACGTCGTCGTCTCACACCACAAGACGCACGTCTGGGATGTTACGGGCGGCCAGTTGCGCTGGACGATTGACCGGCCATTGAAGGCGCTCACATTCAGCCCGGACGGTAAATCGCTCGCCGCCGTTTTTAACGAGAAGCAGACGGTGCAGTTGTTGAACCCACAGACCGGCGAGTTGCAGCGCGAGCTGCCGGCCAATCCTAACTTTCTTCATGAGCCTCTGGCTTTCAGCCCTGACGGGAAGCTGCTGGCCGTCGTCACCCGTGACAGCACGGTTGACTTGTGGGACTGGGCGAAAGGCCACGTGGTGCGCAGCTTCCAGGACGAGCATTACGTTGACCCGCCGGCCACGGCCTTCAGTCCTGACGGGAAGCGGCTGCTGATTTCCAATGCGCCCGGACGGGCGATCATCAAAAAATATCTCGACGTGTATGACGTGGTCACCGGCAAGCTGTTCCGGAGGATCGACGTGAGCAACCTTGACCCTTTCGGTGACTCACTTCAAGCCAACGCGGTTTTCTTTTACCCGGACGGCAGGACTTTTCTGACCGCCGGCTACGTCCACCTGGCGCAGTGGGACGTTGCCGGCGGCACGCTCTTACGGGCTTTCGAGACTGCGCCCGAAGCGCGGGCCGCTCTGGTTGTTGACCCCGCGCGCAAGAGAGTTCTGTTGGGCGTCGAGAGCGTCTCGGCGAAGCTCTGGGACGCGAACTTCTCCGTGCTCTCCGAGTTCGCCGACAGCGACGCCTTCGGAACCTTTTACTTCAGCCCCGACCGGCGGCTCGCCGCCACCGACAACACGAGCAACTATTACCTCCGGTTCTGGGACGCGGGCAGCGGCCAGTTGATCGCCAAGATTGAGGAGTCCGTGAGCTGGCTGCGCTTCAGCCCCGAGGGCCAGGCGTTGGCGATACTCAAGGACGGGAATACGATTCACATTTACGACAGCCAGACCGTCAAGCTCGCGCGCACTTTGCGCGGCCACACGGGAGATGTCAAACAAGCGCTGTTCACCCCCGACGGCAAGTCGCTGGTCTCCATCGGCGAAGACATGAGCGCGAAAGTCTGGGACTGGCGGACGGGCGAGCTGCTGAGAACGCTCGAAGGGCTGAAAGCCGTGCCGACCTCTCTGGCCCTCGACAACAAAACGGTCGCCGTCGCCGCCAACGACGGCGTCGTCACGGTCTGGGACTTGGCGACGGGGCAGCTCAGGCGCTCCTGGCCCGCCGTCAAAACCCGTGGGATGATGCTGGCGCTCAGCCCCGACGGCAAGACGGTGGCGACCGCCTCCGTGGAATCCAGGGCGCAACTCTGGGACGCCGGCAGCGGCGAGCCCCTGAAGACCTTTGCGGGCGAGGCGAGCCGCGATTTCGTGTCCTCGCTCGCGTTCGGCCCCGACGGGCAGAGCTTACTTGCGCGCGAAGACTACGAAGGGCTTCACGTCATCAAGCTTTGGAACGTCGCGAGCGGCCAACTGGTGCGCCGTTGGGGCGGCGGAGACTACGACCCGCGCGTGAACGACGTCTCCTTTAGCAAGGACGGCAGAGCCCTGCTGATCGCGGCTGACTTGCAATTTGGCCCTACGAACAAGAGAGACACCGCCACGCAGATTTATTCGACGGCGACGGGCGAGTTGCTGGCGGACGTCATCGGCTTCGCCGACGGCTCGTGGGTGGTCGTCACGCCGGACGGTCTGTTCGACGGGGTGCCGGACTCCTGGGCCAAACTCAACTGGCGGTTTGGGGCGACGGAGGTCGCGCCGCTCGAGGCTTTCTTCAACGAGTTTTACTATCCGGGGCTGCTCGTTGATTTACTCTCCGGCATACGCCCCACCGCGCCGCGCAACATCTCGCAGCTTGATCGCCGCCAGCCGGAAGTCGAACTAGCTTACGCGGAGAAAGCGCCGGGCGAGGCCGTGACGACGCGGACGGTGCGGCTCAGGCTCAAAGTCACCGAAGCCCCGGCCACACCGTCTCAGACGAGGGGCGGCGGCGCGCAGGACGTGAGACTCTTTCGCAACAGCTTGCTGGTGAAAGCTTTCCGCGGCGACGTCCTCGAGGGGCAAAAGAGTGTCACGCTCGATACGGATGTGCCCGTCGTGGCGGGCGAAAACCAGTTCACGGCTTACGCCTTCAACCGCGACAACGTCAAAAGCGACGACGCCGTTCTGCGCCTGACGGGGGACGACTCCCTTTCTCGAACAGGCATCGCCCGCGTCCTGGCCGTCGGAGTCAACGTTTACGCCAACCCGCAATTCAACCTGCGTTACGCGGTGGCCGACGCGCAGGAGTTCGGCGCGGAGTTTGAGCGACAACAGAGCCGGCTGTCGCAATTCGACAGTGTCGGAATCACGAGCCTGCTCGACGCGCAGGCGACCAAAGCCAACGTCCTGCAACAGCTCTCACGGCTCGCCGGGCAGTCGCAGCCCGAGGACGCCGTCGTCGTTTTCTTCGCCGGGCACGGCGTCGCTTCGGAGAATCAGTTCTATCTGCTCCCGCACGATCTGGGCTTCACGGGCCGGCGCGCCGGCATAGATGCCGCCGGGCTGAAGATGATCTTCTCGCACAGCATCTCCGACCGCGAGCTGGAGCAGGCTTTCGCGCCGCTGTACGCCGGAAACGTTCTCCTCGTGATTGACGCCTGCGACAGCGGGCAGGCGCTCGAAGCCGAGGAGAAGCGGCGCGGGCCGATGAATTCGAAGGGGCTGGCCCAGCTCGCCTACGAAAAGGGCATGTACATCCTGACGGCGGCGCAAAGCTATCAGGCGGCGCAGGAGGTCAAAAGGTTCGGCCACGGGTTGCTGACCTACGCCCTGGTCGAAGAGGGGTTGAAGAAAGGGGCGGCGGACGCGGGGCTGAAGGACGGCCAGGTGTTGGCGCGCGAGTGGCTCGACTATGCGACCGACCGCGTGCCGAGGATGCAGTTGGAGACGATGCTCGAAGCGGCGCGCGGGCGCGGGGTTAAACTCGCTTTTGTCGAAGGGGAAGAAAAGACGGCCCTCGAAAATCGCAGCGTCCAACGTCCCAGGGTCTTTTACCGGCGCGAGCTGACGCCCTCAAGCTTCGTCGTGGCCCGGCCATGAAGAGCACTCACTTGCGCCGCGCGCGCCCGTCACAGACTGTCGAGCGCGCAGCACAAGGTCTCGCCGTCACCGTTTTTGCACTGATAGCCGTGGCTTGTGCCACCTCGCCCACCGGCCGCTCGCAGTTGCGGTTGGTGTCCGACGCGAAGATAGCGCAGATGGGCACCACCGCCTTCGCGGCGCTCCAACAGAAGACGCCGCCGCAGGCCTCGGATGCGAAGACCTCGCGCTATGTGCGTTGCGTAGCCGATGCTATCACGCGCACGCTGGGACCTGGTCAGCGGTGGGAGGTTCTGGTGTTTGCAAACAAAGAGGTCAACGCCTTCGCGCTGCCGGGCGGCAAGATCGGCGTCTACACGGGCCTACTCAAGGTGACCGAAAACCGGGATCAACTCGCGGCCGTGATCGGCCACGAGGTGGCACACGTCATCGCCGGCCACTCCGCCGCACGGGTGTCGAACGACCTTGCGGCCAATCTCGGCGCCGCCGTGCTCGGGAGCACCACCGGTATCGACCCGCAATTGATCGGCGTCGGCGCCAATCTGTTGCTGCTCTTGCCGTACTCGCGCGGCGACGAGAGCGAGGCCGACGTCCTCGGCTTGCAGTACATGGCGCAGGCCGGCTTCGATCCGCGCGAAGCGCCGAAGCTCTGGGTCAACATGTCCAGGCAAGGCGGCG
>JBOGSE010000729.1:0-3290 GCA_050694895.1 bacterium
CGGCGCATTTCGATGAACGCGATGTTGTGCCGCTCCTGAAAACCCACGAGCACGATGCGGTCTGATTGCTGCGCCCGTCGCACGATCGCCTCGGCGTCCGGCATCGTGGCCGTCATCGGCTTCTCCAAGAAGACGTGCTTGCCGGCGTCGAGGGCGGCCAGCGTCATCTCACGGTGCACGTGAGGCGGCGTCGTGATGAAAACGGCCTCGACGTCGCGATGCGAGACGACGGCGCTCCAGTCACCCGTCACCTCCGCGACCAACGCGGACGCGGCTCCGCGCCGCTCGGCGATCGGTTCGGCCGCGGCGACCAGGCGCACCCGCGGATTGTCTGCCAGCAGCGTGAGGTGCCGCCGGCCAATGTCGCCGATTCCGATGAGGCCGACCCCGAGCCGATTGCGCATCACGGTAGCTCCTTCCACCACGCGGGGAGTTCGCCCTGGACGGCGCCTTCAAGCGCGCCCGGGCACAGGCAGGTGCCGTCGTGGGGCAGATGCCGCAGCGCCGCCAGCAGCACCTGTTCGACCCGGTCGTGGACGCCTTCACGGCCGTAGTAGAAATCCACCATACTCTCCTCGCCGGTATGCACGACAGCAGGGCTCAAGCCCGCCGCATAGTTGATCACCGGCGACAGGGACGCGAAGCACATCTGCAGCTCGCGCGCCAGCACGACTTCCGGCACCAGCGGCGTCCCTACCAGATCGCCTCCGAGCTGCGCGACCATGCGGATCTCCGCGGGCGTCTCGAAGCGCGGACCCTCCAGGCAGGCGAACACCGCCCGCTCGACGAGCGGGACGTTCGCCGCGCGGCCGGCCGCCAGCAGCGCCGAGCGAAGGTTGGGGCAAAACGGCTCGGTCATGTCCACGCGAACCCAGACGTCGTCGGCGTCGAACATCGTCAGCGGACGCTGCCGGGTCAGATCGAGGAAGTCGTGTGGCACCGCGATCGTACCCGGCGGCAGGTCCGGGCGTGTCGAGCCGATCGCGTTCTGTGAGATGATCTGCCGAACGCCGAGCCGGCGCAGCGCCCACAGGTTCGCCCGGTAATTGATCCGATGGCTGGGCAGGGTCAGATCGCGTCCGTACCGCGCGATGTAGGCGACCTCGCGTCCGGCCGGGGCCGTGATGATGACCGTCACATCGCCAAAGGGCGTCCGGACGCTCCGCTCCTCGATCATTGGGAAACGATCCTCGCTCAACCGCGATGAAATAATCGCCAGCTCCACGGCACCCTCGGGATCGAGCCCTCCGCGCGCGGTCATCACCTACGCAGCCAGCACGGCGCCGCCGTCGAGCACGACCCGTCCGCCCACAATGACGGTCCGCACCGCTTCGGCGGTTGCATGGAAGAGGAGTTCGGACAACACGGCTTCCTCCGTCACGCCGAGCGGCGGATCCAGCGCCAGTAGGGCCAGATCGGCTCGCTTGCCCGGCCTCAGCGAGCCGATCTCGTCGGCCAGTCCGAGTGCGCGGGCCCCGCCGATGGTCGCCATCGCAAAGATCTCCCGCGCCCTGAGCACTGCGGGATCGCGGTGCTCGGCACGGTGGATCAACGCGCCGAAGCGCATCTCTTCGAACATGTCGAGATTGTTGTTGCTCACCATGCTGTCGGTCCCGATTGCCACGGAGACGCCCCCGCGCAGGCAGGCGGGGATGGGCGCGATGCCGTCACCGAGCTTGGCGTTGCTCTTCGGGCAGTGCATGAGGTGGCTCCCACGCTCCGCGAGGCGGCGGATATCGTCGTCGGTGAGGAACACACCGTGGGCCAGCAGGGTGCGATCATCGAGCACGCCGAGACTGTCCAGGTATGCGGTAGGCGTCATGCCGTGCCGCCGGCGGATCAGTTCCACTTCTTCCTGGCACTCCGCCAGGTGAATGGCAAACGTCCAGCCGCGTTCGCGGCAGGCGGCCTTAACCTGCCGGATCTGATCGGCCGAGCAATGATAGGGCGAGTGCGCCGCCAGGCTGGGGACGTACATGAGATCGGCCCGTGCGTACTCGGCGGCTGCGGTGTCGGTCTCACGCAGGACGATGGGAAACGTGTCGGTCGCCGGCTCGCCAAACCACAGCGAACGCGCCGCCGCCGCGCCGACCAGCCGCACGCCGACATGGCGGGCGGCCGCGGCCGCGGGCCGGGGCGACGTGGGATGACTATCCACCAGGCACGTGGTGGCCGACCTGACCGCGGCCCGGCAACCGGCCAGCGCGCCCTCGTACGCATCCTCTAGGGTCGCCGTTCCCCAACGCTTGCGGGTCTCCACCAGAAAATCGAAGAGGCGCACGTCGTCGGCGATACCGCGGTACAACGTGAGCGAGAGATGCGTGTGGGCATTGATCAACCCGGGGATGGCCACGAGGCCCCGGGCGTCGCGGATCTCGTCGGGGGCAGGGCCGCCGGACGTCGATCCATCTCCGGGTCCCAGGGCCTCGATCCGGTCGCCGTTGATCAGAATGAAGCCGGCGGGAATGAACGGGCCTTCGCCGGGGAGGATCGCAACGTGGCGCAGCAGCCGGGTCACGCGAGCACCACGATTCACCCTGTGCGCTGCCGCAGGCGGGGATTCAGCGCGTCGTTCAAGCCATCGCCCACCAGATTGAGGCTCAGCACGGTGACGAAGATGGCCAGGCCCGGGAAGGTCGGCATCCACCAGGCCATGCGCAGAAAGTCGCGCGAGTTGCGGAGGATCAGGCCCCAGGAGAAGAGGTTGGGATCCCCCAGCCCCAGGAACGACAGGCCGGCTTCGACCAGTATCGCGGCAGCCACGCCCAGCGAAGTATTGACGATGATCGGCGGCGCGGCGTTGGGCAGGATTTGCCTGAAGAGAATGCGGGAGGGGTTCGCGCCGATCGCCCGCGCGGCCATGACGAACTCACGCTGCTTGAGGGCGAGGAACTCCGCGCGAACGAGCCGGGCCGTGCTGGGCCACCCCAGCACCCCGATCGTGAGGATGATGTTCCAGATGCTCGGTCGTGTCACCGCGACGAGCACCAGCGCCAGCAGGAAGGTCGGAATGACCAGGAAAAACTCGGTGACCCGCATCAACAGGTCACCGGGGCGTCCGCCATAGTAGCCGGCGGCCGATCCGACGAGCACGCCGATCACACCCGATGTGGTCGCGGCCAGCACGCCGACCATCAGCGAGACTCGGGCACCGTGAAGCACGCCCGTCCAGATATCGCGCCCCAGGTCGTCGGTGCCAAACGGGTGGCCGCGGCTGGGCGCTGCGAGCGGGCTCTCGCTCATCGTGCGTGGTGATCCGGCGCCCACGACCCCTGCCAGCGCCGCGGCGG
>JBOGSE010000730.1:0-3419 GCA_050694895.1 bacterium
TCTTTGGCTTCCGGTATTGGCAATCCAAGTCCGCGACGCGCGACGATCCACTCCTTCAAGGCGTCCTCCACGTTTGAGAGCGCTTCTTGCTCTGTTGCACCTTGGGAGATAACACCTCGCAGAGCAGGAACGCGAGCAATGTAGACCTTACCGGCTGCATCGTATTCCAGAACGACGGTGTATTCGGCCATCATGACGCCTACATGTCCTTCAGCCGCGAAATGAGTTCGTCTTCACAGGCCCTCACCTCCTCTGTCGACCACACCGGATTGCATTTCGGGACTAGGCCACTGCAACTCCCCGACGAGCTCGGCGACTGACCACAGTCCGCGGGCCGCCAGGTGAGCTCGAAGTCCCTCGGTGATCTCCTCGGCGATGTGAGGGTTAGCAATCACCCCTGAAGCCACGGCCACCGCGTCCGCGCCGCACAGAAGGAATTCCACGGCATCCTCGGCACTGGCGATGCCGCCCATGCCGATAATCGGGAGATCGACCCGCTGCGCGACCTCCCAGACCATTCGCAGCGCCACGGGCTTGATCGCCGGACCCGAAAGCCCGCCGATGCCCGCGCCCAGGCGCGGCCGCCGCGCGTGCGCGTCGACCGCCAGGCCCTGCAGCGTATTGATGAGCGCGAGCCCGTCTGCGCCGCCGTCCGCCGCTGCGCGTGCGATGGCCCCGATGTCGGTCACATTCGGGCTCAGTTTTGCGAACAGCGGCAAAGCGGTTCGGGCGCGCACGGCTTCGACCAGCGCGCGCATGCGCACCGGATCGGTGCCGAAGAGCAATCCGTCATCGACATTGGGACAGGAGGCATTGATCTCAAGCCCGGCGATCCCGGCCTCGTCGCTCAGGACCTCCGCCGTCTCGGCGTAATCCTCAAGCCGGTGTCCGGCGATGCTGACGATGATGGGCCGGTCGAGGGTACGGAGGAACGGCAGGTCATGCATGATGAACCCCGCGACACCGGGGTTGCGGAGACCAATGGCGTTCAGCCAGCCCGATGCCACACCGACGACATCAGGACCAGGATGCCCAGGCCGCGGTTCGAGCGTCACCGACTTCGTCACGATCCCGCCGAATGCACGCAGATCGTAGACGGCCTGCACCTGCCGGCCGAACTCGAGCGGCCCGGGTGCCGCCAGCACCGGGCTTGGCAAGTGAATGCCTGCGAGTGCCACAGACAAAGACGAACCCGGCGCCGAGCGCTGCATCGTGTCCTGCAGCGTCCTGGGCCCCGGGTCCCTTCCGCTCATTGGGCACTCATCGCCCCGGCCCACGCACACAGACCGGGCCGGGTTGATGACTCCTAGGGGCGCCCTTTACGGACGATTGTCCACTTCTCGCCGTCGAACTTCACCAGGTCACCCTGGTCGACGGTCCTCCAGAAGTCGTAGGGCACGCCGTACTCGACATTATTGATGACGAGCAAGTAGGGGTTGGTCTCAGCGGTCTGGTTGCGGGTCACCTTCTCGTCGACCCACCCGATGACCTGCGGCCGCGAGCCGCCCCCGCCATCGTCCCCGCAACTTGGAATGATTTGCGCAATGGCGAGCAAGGCTACGACTGCCAGGATCTTGATCATCGTTGCTTCACCCCACGGAAGAAACTTTCTACCGGAGCCATTGTACACGACCGGGGAGAGCCTGTGTATGCGGGCGGGCCACTAAAATGCCCCCCGGGAAGCGATCCTTCCCGGGGGGCCTGAAACGAAGGAGCTGCCGTACGAATTTACCAGTTGTAGAGCAGCTCGGCCCGGTAGAAGTTGGTGTAGTCGCCCTGGAATGCCGCTGACCCAATCGTGCTGTTGCCCGCCCTGAAGTAGTTCAGCTGCACGGTCGTGTTGGGGCGGAGCGTGTGGGTCAGGCGAATGAACCACTCGTGGAACACGCCACCGCTGGAGCCGCACGAGAAGGAACCGGCGCAGAGCATGTTGCCGGCCTCGTACATGATGAATCCGCGGGTGGACGGGCTGAAGGTCAGGTTGAGCCGGACGAAATACCCGTCCATGTTCCAGGAGAAAACCTGGCCCAGGATGGTGGTCGCGTAGTTCTCGGTCGGCGCGATAGCGCCGCCGGGAAGCGGCCCGAACCGGTGGTACTCCCAGTCGATGTTCGGGTTCCAGGTCGTCATCCCGGTGATCGCAGCGAGGTTGATGTTGCCGCCGATGCGGTAGGCGGTCCCGTTGGCCAGCTGCGCCGCGCCCACGGTGGGACGGCTGCCCCACCACGCGACGTCGGCGTACAGGGTGAAGCCGGGAATGATTACGCCCGACAGGCCCACGCTGTAGCCCGTGCCGCCCGAGCAGTTCGTCCCGGTGCAGTTCGGATGCTGCCAGGCCTCATAATACGCGGCGCTCAGCGTCCAGCCGGGAAGGAGCGCGCGGCTGGTGAGCTCGACGACCCTGTGGTCCAGGGCCGGGCCGCTGCCGACGCCGGGTGCGACGCCGGTTGGCGCCGCCAGAATGGCGCTGCGGAACACGCCCAGCCGAATGTTCACCGGACCCCACATGAAGTCGCCGCGGAGACCGTCGCTCAGGCCGGTGGTGCCCGTCACGCCCATGATCCCCGTCAGCGAGAAGCTCGAGGCGGTGCCCAGGTTGCTCGCCGGGTCATAGAGCAGGCCCGTCCCGAAGGGACCCTGTGCGGCGACCGTAATGAACTGCCGCCCCACGCGCCAGAGGTTCGCCCCCCAGGTGTTTCGGATGTCGATGTAGGCGGTGTCAAAGGACACAACGCCGTAGTTGTAGTTGTTGCCGAAACGGACGTCGAAGTTGCCACAGAACGCCGAAAGGCCGGTCGTCGAGGAATCACAGGCGGTGTTGTTTGCCGCCCACAGCCGCAGAACGGCTTCGGTGTTGGGCGAGATCCGTCCGGTGAAGGTTACGCGCATGCGAATGCGCGCGTCCGGAGACCGGAAGGTCCCGCTGCCGCTCACCGCGCCCGCATCGAAGACATTGTAGCGGATGCGGAGGTCGCCGGTGACACGGGTGTTATCGAGCCGTGCCCGGATGGCCGCCAGCTCTTCCTCGACCGCGGTGACCCGCACGCCGAGGGCCGCCAGCTCCGCCCGGAACTCTGCCACCAGCCGCTGCACCGTGGCCAGCTTCGCGGTCAGCCGCTTGTCGGTCGCCGCGATCGCGGCCCGCACGGCCGCGATGTCCTTGGCTCGCGCCAGGTCCGGTGGCAGCGGTGGGATCTTGATGGCCTCGATGCGCGCCAGCAAGCGCGCGACCACCATGGCCATCTCGTACCTCGTCATGGCCCGGTCGCCCCGGAAGGCCCCATCGGGATAACCCTCGATGAGACCCTTGGCCGCCAGCTCAGCGATCGCGTCGTATGCCCAGTGATCCGTGGGCACGTCGGCGAACGGCTGTGCCAGCGCGGGAGCAACCAGAGCCAGCGAGAGCAGCGCTGCGAGAA
>JBOGSE010000731.1:0-1614 GCA_050694895.1 bacterium
CTACTGCGCAAACAGGTCCAGCAGCCGCTGCGTCTGGTGCGCTGCGGCCGGCCGAAGGAGCGGGAGCCGCACGCCCGCGTCGCGGTACTGCTGCACGCGCTTCTTGACCTCGTCGGGCGTTCCGCTCGCCGTCATGCCTTCGACATAGGAGTCCGGCACCGCCTTGATCAACCCTTCCAGGCCTCCCCGCGCGTGAGCCTCTTCGAACCTGGGGAGGTCTTCTTTCCGAATGTAAGGTTCGCCAACGCGCATCTTCGGTCCCGCGATGAAGGGAATCTGCACCGGATCGAACTTCGTCGCGACCTCCCAGCGAATCGCATCCAGCGCCTTCTTGTGATCGTCCTCAACCGAACAGTTGATGATCTGCGCGACCTCGAACTTCGACCAATCTCTTCCGGCCGCCTCGGCGGCCTTACGTATGATCTTCAGCGCGTTCACGCTGTACTCCGGTGAGCATACGGCATTGAGTACGACGCCGTCGCCGATCTGGCCGGCCAGGCGCAGCCCGGTCCGGCTGGTCGCGGGCACATAAATCGGAATCGAGGTGCGGACCGGCTTCCACGCGAGACCGATGTTCTTGAATTTCACGACCGTGCCGTCATAGGAAACCTTGTCTCCACTCAGGATGAGCCGGATCGACTCGATCCACTCGCGCAGCGTCGTGGGTGGATCGAGCACCTCGAGCGCATGCACGCGGGCGTGGCTGCCCGTGCACGCGCCCGGGGCGAGCGTCATGCGCCCGCCGGTCAGTTCGTCCAGGCTCGCCAGGGTCTGGGCCATCACGACGGGGCTGCGCAGACGTACGATCTGCGTCGTCCCCAGGGTCAACCGCCGCGTGGCCAGGCCGATGGCGGAGAGCGCGGTCACGGAATCGCGCATGAGCTCGATCGTCTCCGAGAAGAAACCCATCTCGAAGCCGCGCTCTTCGGCCTGGCGCATCAGGGCCGCCATCTCACGGCTGTTGGTGAACTTGCCGTACCCGAGGGCGAAGCCGACTTTTGCCATCGTTACTCCGATTCTGGATAAGGTGTCATTTGGCCAAAGTCTTTTCAATACGAGGATCAGGGACGAGCCATATGACCGCAACGAGAACGTACACTGCAAAGGCCAGCCACACACTTACAAAGGCAAGGGGAATGGCCACAACATAGAACAGCACCGATATCTTGCCTTTGAAGTCTCGGCCAAGTGCCGTCGCCAGGACGGAATCCCTCCCGTGGAGGGCAAGAAGCGCACGCGTCAGGATGAAATACGCGACCGCGGCAAAGAAGAGCACCACACCATAGAGTGCCGCAGGCCACGCAGCAACGTGATGCTCACCCACCCAGCCCGTGACAAAGGGAATGAGCGATAACCAGAACAGCAGATGCAAATTGGCCCACAGGATCCGACCGTCGACCTGTCTGATCGCCTGGAGCAAGTGGTGGTGGTTGCTCCAGTAGATGCCGAGAAAGACGAAACTGAGCCCGTAGCTGAGAAATACTGGTACCAGTGGGCGCAGCGCCGCCAAATCGGTCTCCTGGGGCACCTTCAATTCAAGCACCATGATGGTGATGATGATGGCGATGACGGCATCGCTGAATGCTTCCAAGCGTCCCTTGGTCATGCCTCAGC
>JBOGSE010000732.1:0-5698 GCA_050694895.1 bacterium
GCGGACTGATGTCGCTGGTCGGAGAGCCCGGCCGTCCGCCGCTGCGCGTCTCCCTTCCGCAGGCGGCGATGTGGGCCGGAGTGTACGCTGCCTGCGGGACGCTCGTCGCGCACCACTACCGTCAGACGACGGGCCGCGGCCAGCACGTCGATGTCTCGATGCAGGCCAGCCTGCTCTGGGCCCTGGCCAATGCCCCGGCGCACTGGAGCCTCTTGCGGGAGGACCTTCATCGCGGAGGGAACTACATGGTCGGCCGCAGCATTGCCGGCGCCCGGATGCGCGCCATCTACCGGTGCGAGGACGGGTACATCAACTTCATCATCTACGGCGGGGAGGCGGGGCGGCGCTCCAACGAAGCGATGGTGCGGTGGATGGCGGAGTCAGGCGAGGCGCCGGAGTGGCTCAGGCACAAGGATTGGGCCGCGTTCAACGTGGCAACGAGTCCTCAGGATGAGATTGAGGCGATCGAAGGACCTTTTGCCGTGTTTCTTGCGAGGCGTACAAAGGCCGAGTTCTCGACCGAGTCCGTGAAACGCGGCATACTTGGCTATCCGGTGGCCGATGCCCGGGATATCCGGGAGGACCCCCAGCTCGCAACGCGAGGGTTCTGGCAACAGGTGGAGCATCCCGAGCTCGGCGCGAGCCTGTTATACCCGGGCCCGTTTGTCAGGTTCCCGGTGGCGGCCTGCGCGATCCGCCGCCGCGCCCCCGGTGTCGGTGAGCACAACGAGGAGATCTACGACGGCGAGCTGGGGCTGTCGCCGCGCGAGTTGGCGAAGTTGAAGCAGGAGGCGGCCATCTGAATACCCGGGTGAGCGCTCAGGCCACATCGCTCTCGTCCGGCCCGCAGGCATTGGACGGGATCAAGGTCGTCGAGTTCGCCGTGTTCGCGGCCGGGCCGATGGTCGGCAAGCACCTGGGCGAGCACGGCGCCACCGTGATCCACGTCGAGTCGCGCAGTCGGCCCGACGGCTTCCGCGTCCACTACCCGCCCTACAAGGACAACCGCCCGGGCCTCAATCGGACGGGATCCTTCGCCATCTTCAACGACAGCAAGCTCGGGGTCACGCTCAACCTGAAGCATCCCCAGGGCGTGGCGCTCGCGATGCGTCTGGTGGCCTGGGCCGACGTGCTGATCGAGAATTTTGTCCCGGGCGTCATGGAGCGCAACGGACTGGGATACGAGGCGGTACGGCGGGTCAATCCATCGATCGTCTACCTGAGCACGTGCAACATGGGCCAGACGGGTCCGAAGGCCAGCCAGCGCGGCTTCGGCTCGCAGTTGACGTCGCAAGCCGGGTTCACCTCGCTGACAGGCTATCCCGGCGGCGAGCCCATGATACTGTTCGGGCCCTACATCGATTTCGTCGCGGTGGGCTTCGGCCTGATCGCGGTCCTGGCGGGACTGGATTATCGGCGGCGCACCGGGCAGGGACTCCGCATCGACCTTGCGCAGTACGAGACGGGCCTTCAGTTCATCGCCCCCGCGCTGCTGGAGTACGAAGTCAACGGCCGCGTCATGACCCGAATGGGAAATCGCAGCCCGCACGCCGCCCCCCACGACGCGTACCCGTGCCGGGGAGAGGATCGGTGGTGCGTCATCGCGGTGTGCGGCGATAATGAATGGGGCGCGCTCGCTCACGCGGTCGGCCACCCAGAGTGGGAGGGCGATGCCCGGTTTGCAACGCTTGCCGCGCGCAAGGCCCATGAGGACGATCTCGACCTGCTGATCAGCGCGTGGACAGCGCAGCACGCGCCAGAGGAGGTGATGGAGCTGCTGCAGGCCGCGGGTGTGCGAGCCGGGGTCGTGAACAGGCTCTCCGACCTCTTCGCCGACCCACAGCTGGCGCACCGCCGCATCTGGCGCGAGCTTCCCCATGCCGAGCTGGAGACGTTCCATTACGAGGCACCTCCGTTTGTTCTCTCCGAGACACCGGCGGAGCTGCGCCCCAGCCCGCTGCTGGGCGAGCACAACAGCGTCGTCTACCGCGAGATTCTGGGTCTGTCGGATCAAGAGATCGAGCGTTTGATTGCGGACAGGGTCATCGAGTAGCCGTGTCCGACGGAGGAAGACGCAGCCCGTCGTCGGAAGAGGCCGCGTTGGGCAGTTCAACATAGAGGAGGGAAGACGCATGGCGGTTCCAGTAAAGGTCGAGCGCAAGATCCAATCGGTGCGCGGAACGCTCGAGTGGCTGAAGCAGGAGGGCCTCCTGCTGGAAACAGACGTGGAGGTGGATCCCGACCTCGAGATCACCGGCGTCCAGAAACACCTGGACGGCAGTTACCCGCTCCTGTTCAAGCGCGTGAAGGGCTACCCGGACGCGGAGGCCGTCACCAACCTGTTCGCCAACATGGGGATCGTCGATCGGATGTTCGGCTGGGAGAGCCCCGTTACACGGACACGCAAGCTCGCCCACGCGCTCACGCATCCGATTCCACCGGTGGAGGTCCCACAGGGCGAGGCGCCCTGCCAGGAGGAGGTCATTACCGACCACCTCGACGTCAACAAGTATGTCGTCGCCATCCGCCACACGGAGCTCGAGTCGGAGCGGACGATCGGGAGCGGCAACAGCGTCGTGGTCGGCCCCTACTTCCACGGCGGGAGCCACATCGGCTACAACCGGATGAATGCGCGATGGGGCAACATCTGTACGTTCCAGTCGGCGCCCGGCTCTCACATGTGGCAGGTCATCACCGAGCACTACCGCGATGAGAAGCCCATCCCACTGACCATGTGCTTCGGTCTCCCGCCCGCCGCGACACTGGTCGCCGGGGGTGGGTTCGACTACGTGATCCTGCCGCGCGGCGGCGACGAGCTGGGCGCCGCCGGAGCCGCTCAGGGTTTCCCGATCCAGATCGTGAAGGCGCGCACCGTCGATGCATGGGCCGTCGCCGATTGCGACCTTGTTCTGGAAGGGCACATCTACCCGCGCGACAAGCGCTATGAAACGGCGGAGTCTGAGGCGGCGGACAAACAGGGCAAGTTCCCATTCCATCCCGAGTGGGCGGGGTACATGGGCAAAGCCTATCGAGCGCCGACGTTCCACGTCACGGGCATCACGCGCCGGCGCCGGACCAAGCCGATCTTCTACGTGCTCGGCGTCCACATGCTCGACTGTCACAACATCGACACGACGGTGCGCGAGTCGGCGATCTTCGAGCTGTGCGAGCGTCTCCAGCCCGGTATCGTGCAGGACGTGAACATCCCGTTCCCCATGACCGACTGGGGCGGCTGCATCATCCAGGTGAAGAAGCGGCTGAAGACCGACGACGGCCACGTGCGGAACTTCCTCGTCGCCGCCATGACCTGCAGTCAGGGCATGCGCCTTGCCATCATCGTCGACCAGGACGTCGATATCTACAACATGGACGAGATCATCTGGTGCCTGACGACCCGCGTCAATCCGCGGACGGATATCCTGAACCCGGTGCCCGGCGGCGCCGGCCAGACCTTCATGCCCGAGGAACGCCTGACGGCAGGGGACAGGGCGTGGACCGCGATGAACACTCGCTTCGAGGGCGGGATGGCGATTGACGCCACGGTCCCGTTCGGGTACGAGACGGATTTCCAGCGTCCCGTGTACCCGATCCAGCGGGTGAGCCTCGAAAGGTTCCTCAAGCCGGAGGAGATTGCCAGGGGCAAGTCCCTGATGCACGGCTGGGTGGAGCTGCTGGCCCGCACCGGCCGCTAACCCATCCCGACGATCGCTTGCCCGAAAGGCGGTGAGTATTGGTGGCAGAGATGTTTATCGAAGGGTCTTTCGTCGCTCATCCCTCGGTCGGGCGGTTCCGTGTGATCAACCCGGCGACCGGGGAGGTCGTGGACACGGTTCCCCGTGGCGGCGCCGCGGAGGTGGATCAAGCGGTCCGCGCCGCGCACAAGGCTTATCCGGCCTGGCGCGATCTACCGGCCGCGCGTCGGGGCGAGCTGGTCGCAAGCGCCGCCGAGCGCGTCCTGCATCACCTCGAAGCGCTGGCGATGCTCCTGACCTCTGAGCAGGGGAAGCCCCTGCGCGAGGCGCGCCTGGAGATCCGGCGCTTCGTCCACACACTCGAGCACTACGCGGGTCTCTCGAAGAACCTGCGTGGCGGCTACGTGCCCAACCTCGACGAGGGCGCCTACGGCATGATCCTCAAACTGCCGATGGGCGTGGTCGGCGCCATCGTCCCGTGGAACTTTCCGACGACGCTGCTCGGGAACAAACTCGGTCCGGCGCTGGTCGCCGGCAATACCGTAGTGGCCAAGCCGTCCGAAACGACCCCGCTGACGACGCTGCGCATCGCCGCGCTCATGCACGAGGCAGGGCTGCCGGCGGGCGTCTTCAACGTCGTGACCGGACCGGGGAGCGTCGCGGGAACGGCGCTGATCGAGCACCCCCTCGTGCGGAAGATCGGGTTCACGGGCTCCACGCCGGTGGGCAGGCGCATCATGGCGCTGGCCGCCGGGGATCTCAAGCGGGTGACCCTCGAGCTTGGCGGCTCTGATCCGATGATCGTCTGCGACGACGCCGATCTCGACGCCGCCGCCAGCGCGGCCAGCGTGGGCCGGTTCTTCAACTGCGGGCAGGCCTGCCTGGCGATCAAACGGCTCTATGTCTTCGACCGCGTGGCCGATGCGTTCATCGAGAAAGTGAGCGCAAAGGTGGGACGCCTGAAGGTGGGACCCGGGACTCTGGACGGCGTGACGCTCGGCCCGATGCACACCGCGGCGGAGCGGGCGACCATCGAGGAGCAGGTCGGGGACGCGGTGGCCGCGGGTGCGAAGGTGTTGCATGGCGCGCGCCGGCCAACGGGCGATCTGTACGACCGCGGACACTTCTATGAGCCCACGCTGCTGCTCGAGCCCGGTCATTCCTCGCGCGTGGCCACCGAGGAAGTCTTTGGGCCGGTGCTCCCGATCTGGCGCGTAGGCAATCTTGAGGAGGCCATTACCCGAGCCAACGGGTCGATCTTCGGCCTGGGCTCGTCGATCTGGACGCGCGACCTCGACCGTGCGTCACATGCGGCGGAGCGCCTGGAGGCGGGCTATACGTGGATCAACTCCCCGCAGAAGATCTACGATGAACTTCCTTTCGGCGGCGTCAAGCAGAGCGGCTTCGGCAAGGAGCACGGGATAGAAGCGTTGGATTTTTATATGGAAACCAAGTCGGTGGTAGTCAAGCGATCGTCGTGAAGGGGTGAGCCGGCATGGTGGACGTGCCTGAGCGGTACAACGCTTCACTGCTGCTGGACCGCAACATGGAGGCCGGACTCGGGGATAAGGTCGCGATCTCCTGCGGGGATGAGAAGATTACGTATCGAGAACTGCTGCGGCGCGTGAGCCGGTTCGGCGCGGCGTTGAAAGGCATGGGCGCAAGACGTGAGGAGCGTGTCGTCCTGGTGCTCAACGACAGCCCCGCGTTTCCAGTCGCCTTCTTCGGTGCAATCCGGGCGGGATGCGTGCCCGTGCCATCCAACCCCCTGCTGAAAGCCGAAGACCAGCGGTACTTCATCGTCGACAGCTACGCGCGCGTGGTGGTCGTCGATCACGAGTATTACGAGACCGTACAAAAGGCGCTGGACGGTCACCCGGAGCAGGTCGCGGTGATCGTGGCCAACGGGAGCGCGCCGGGGGCCACCGCGCTCAGCGATCTCCTGCGGACCGGTCCGGATACCCTCCCGCCGGCGGACACCCACCGCGACGACATGGCCTTCATGG
>JBOGSE010000733.1:0-2957 GCA_050694895.1 bacterium
CCCCGAAGGTGATCTGGCGATACAGCATCGGTAGGCTTCCTTCTCTTGGCCGAGATTGAAGACTACCGTATCCCAGGTCACCTTTTTCTTGCGGGCACCGTGTTGCACTTACTCTATGAATCCACGCACCCTAACAAGCGCTTGGAGCTGGCGGCGCGCATAGATTAGGGAATGAATCTTTCACCAGCGCGCCGCAGCTTAAGCGCGATCCGTTAGACAGCCAATGGATTCTGCCGAAGCCGGCGATCCTATTTGCGGAGCTCGATAAATACGGCCGGATTCCGTACTCGGGTTTCCAGCGACTCCTTAGAGAACAGGACTGCTTCGAGATCGCTGGGCCGTCCGGGCCAACTATCAAGTGAGATCCAGGGATTTTGGGGATTCCGGTCCAGAGAGTAATCTCAGAGTTCGCGCGCGATCGATGATGGTGGCTTAAGGGCGTTCGTGCCCCTCGCCGAAGTTTTATCGTGAATCCGACGGGTGTTTTCATTGGGGAATAGTCCTGTGATGCGGCTGTGCATAACACGTGCCTGAAGCTGACGGCGTCCGTCATCTGTGGTAGAATTGCGTTTGTCGTGCAGCCGGCAATTCCCGCTGCGGTGACGGTATACAGTCGGTGGGCGCTCGTGAAGAAGTTGTAGTAAGAGTACCTTAGACGCGGATGTCGCTTCTCGCGGTTCGCGTGGGTGCGGGCGTCCTCGCCCTTCTCGCCCTTATCGCCCTGCGCGGCAAGCGCTGGGCTTATCTGGCGTTCGTGGTGCTCGGTCTCCTCTCCTTTCCCGCGCAAGCCCATTTCCGCGTGCATGTCCCAAAGTGCGAGCTGCTCTTCCCCACGATGCAGGTGGTCATGCTCTCGCTCCAGAACTACGCGCTCATCGCTTTGTTCGCGGGCTTTTACTGGATGTCGTGGGTCCAGTTCCGGCGGACCGAGGCGCGCTTGGTCTGGGCTCTGCTCGCGACGCTGCTCGTGGGAGCCCTCGTCGAGATCGCCGAGGGCATGACGGGGCGGGGACATTGCCGGGTGCGGGATCTCGTGCCGGACGCCGCAGGGGCGTTGGGCGCGGCGCTAGCGCTCGCCCTCTGGTCCCGGCTGACCCGGAAACCTGCGTATGTCAGAATCGTCAAGCCGTCACGCCCAGCGGTCGCTCCACACCCGGCAGTCCCTCCGCCCCGGGCTGTCGTTCCACCTCGCGGTGTCGTTCCACCGCCGCCTGACTTTTCACCGGGCCCAAGCCCTGTTGCCCCACCGGAGCAGGTCGCGCCACGCGAGGAGGTCGTTGCACGCCCAGCGGCCGTTCAACGTCTCCAGGCGATCCTGCAACGGCTCCGGGCGATGTTACAACGTGTCTGGGCGATCCTACTTGGACGTCGCCGCACGATCGTCGTTGGCGTCGTCCTGCTCGCACTCATCAGCGCCGCGGCGTTGGTGATGCTGCGCCTTCAGGCTCCAGCGCCCGTGGTCACCGAGCACCCGAACGCGCCACCACCTCCACCGCCTCGGCCCCTCCAGTCTGACGCCGAGGGTTACTATGAGCCCGGCTACCAGTTCACCGTCTCGGATCGGCGGTTCACCCGCCTGACGCTGCGTCCGGAACCCTTTGTCACGTTCTCGCGTATCGGGACACGGCAGGAAGCGGGGTGCGCCGATGCACGGATTGGCCGGGACGCGGTGCACCTGCGCTGCGAGCTCGACCGGGTCGGCCTGGTCACCATCGATGGCCGGTTCACGTCACGCTTCGTCACGAGCCGCCTCGACATGCCGGTCTTGAGCGCCTGGATCACGATCACCAACACGCGCGGTGAGACGCTGTACCGCGCGCGCGACTCGTTCCGCTGGCACGCGCCCGACTGAGGTACCCATTGGGCGCGTCCCCGAGGCCGCACGATCGTCCTGCTACACCTCCCTTGAGCTTTCCCTCGGCGTTCAGCCCGGGAGCCTCAGCAGCGCGGGCTCCTGGCCGCCTTAGTGACGATCCGGCCTCTGCCGTCTCGCACGCCGTGTTCGCGATCGGGCTGTCTAACACGCGCTTGAAGCTGGCGGCGCGCGTAGATTATGGAATGAATCTTTCTTCAACGCGCCGCAGCTTAAGCGCGATCCGTTAGGCGCATTCGTGCCTCGCTCCATGCCTGATGCCGTCGATTCTGCTCCCTCAAGTAGTCCCACCCGCCCGCGCCGCGGTCGTTGGCGTATGTGGTTCATCCTCATGACCGTCGGGGCCGCCGTGTACATCGCGTTCTTTTATCCGCGCGGCGGGCTCCGCACTGTAGGCGAGAATGAGTATCTCGAGGTATTTGGCGCGCAGCGTATGGTGAGATGGCAAAGCGGCCAAGGGCGAGCACAACTCCTGGAAGTGAGTTTCGCTTCTCGTATGGAAAGCATGGGCGACACTGCCACTATGTGGCGCGAAGCCCGCCTTCTGTTCCCCTTCGCCGAATCTCTAGCGGTGCAGAACGACGACACCATCATCGCCCTAGACCACGTCCGATACCCGCTCTCGCGCCTGCTTCCGGTGCGAGTCGACGTACGGACCTACTATCATCGGGATCGAGCAGGTAGCTGGCGCGCTTCCACGCGCTTGTGGTAGTCGGGCGGCGCGAAGCGCCTAACAAGCGCTTGAAGCTGCCGGGCGCGCTCGTCTTAATGGAACCCGGAGGTTTGTGCCCTGACGGGCACGGACTGTCGTCTACCAACCTTGCGCCGGTGCGGGGGTCGCCCGCAGCTTTCTGTGAAGCGGCGCACCCCGTCAAGCCCGGCCGGTTGGTCGGGCTTTTCTTCCTTCTGTTGTCGGGCCTGGTGCGGCCCGTTCAGCCCGGTGCCCTCGAGGTGCCGCTCAACCTTCTGTACGCGCTCTCGGTGACGAGGAGTCCTCGCCGGCGCAGTGGGGGATCCGAACGAGCGGCGGCGCCAACTAGGCGACGACCTCACCGGCGGTCATAAGCTGCGACGCGCTCACCGC
>JBOGSE010000734.1:0-4200 GCA_050694895.1 bacterium
CCATCGCATGCGTGATCGCCGCCGTCAGCGTCGTCTTCCCATGGTCCACGTGCCCGATCGTCCCAATGTTGACGTGCGGCTTCGTCCGCTCAAATTTCTGCTTGGCCATTGCCTCCGGCTCCCTTCGTCGGTTCCCTGCGGCTCACGCCGAGCGGCGGCGGATCTCCTCCGCGATACTGCTCGGAGTCTCCTCGTAGTGCGACGGCTCCATTGAGTACGTCGCCCGTCCCTGACTCGCCGATCGCACGGCTGTCGCGTACCCGAACATCTCCGCGAGCGGCACCAGCGCCCGGATCACGCGCAGCGCCCCCTGGGTCTCGATCCCTTCGATCTGCGCCCGACGGGCGTTAAGATCCCCGATGATGTCGCCCATGTAGCTCTCGGGCGTCACCACCTCGACCCGCATCATCGGCTCGAGCAGCACCGGCTTGGCGCGGGCCGCCGCATCCTTGAACGCAAGCGAGCCCGCAATCTTGAAGGCCACCTCGCTCGAGTCGACCTCGTGATACGACCCATCCACAAGGGTCGCCCGGAAGTCGATCAGCGGGTATCCCGCCAGCACGCCGCCGTCTGCGGCCTCACGAATGCCGACCTCGATGGGCCGGATGTATTCACGCGGAATGGTGCCACCGGTGACCTTGTCCACGAATTCGAAGCCGCCACCGCCTGCCAGCGGCTCCACATCGATGACCGCGTGACCGTACTGCCCTCGCCCGCCGGTCTGCCGCACGTACCGGCCCACGCCCCGCGCGGCCTTGCGGATCGTTTCCTTGTAGGCCACCTGCGGCCGCCCAACGTTGGCCTCGACCTTGAACTCGCGCAGCATGCGATCGACGATGATCTCCAGGTGCAGCTCGCCCATCCCCGAGATGATCGTCTGGCCGGTCTCCGAATCGAACCGCACCTTGAATGTCGGATCCTCTTCGGCCAGCCGCGCGAGGGCCGCGGAGAGTTTCTCCTCATCGGCCTTCGTCTTGGGTTCGACGGCGACGGAGATCACGGGGTCCGGAAAATGCATCGCCTCCAGAACCACCGGCGACGACTCATCGCACAAGGTATCGCCCGTGGCGGTGGCCCGCAGCCCGACCGCCGCGACGACGTTGCCGGCGGACGCCTCGGGGATGTCCTCCCGATGGTTGGCATGCATTTGCAGAATTCGGGAGACCCGCTCCTTCTGGTCCTTGTTCGCATTGAAGACGTACGACCCGGCCCGCAGCGCCCCGGAGTACACGCGGAAGTACGTGAGCTTGCCGACGTAGGGGTCGGAGATGATCTTGAACGCGAGCGCGGCAAAGGGCGCCGATGGGTCGGCGGGCCGCTCCACCGGCTCGCCGGTCTCCGGGTCCGTGCCGATAACCGGCGGCAGGTCGAGCGGAGACGGGAGGTAGTCGACGACGGCGTCCAGCAGCGGCTGCACGCCCTTGTTGCGGAAAGAACTGCCGCACAGCACCGGGACGATGCGGGCGCCGACGGTGCCACGGCGCAGCGCCGCGCGCAGCTCGTCCTCGTCGATCGGCCGTCCTTCCAGGTAGTTGTGGGCGATGGCATCGTCGAGATCGGCAGCCGCTTCGAGCAACTGCTCCCGGAGCTGTTCCGCCTGCTGACGCCACTCCTGGGGGATCTCGGTCTCATCCGAGCGGGTCCCCAGGTCGTCGAGGTAGATCGTCGCCTTCATGCGCACAAGGTCGATGACGCCCTGAAAACTGTCCTCTGCCCCGATGGGAAGCTGTATGGGCAGGGGGACGGCGCCCAGCCGCTCGCGGATCATCTGCACGACCCGCAGAAAGTCGGCGCCCGTTCGATCCATCTTATTGATGTAGATGATGCGGGGGACGCGATACCGATCGGCCTGGCGCCAGACGGTCTCCGACTGCGGCTGGACGCCCTCGACCGCCGAGACGAGCACGACGGCGCCGTCCAGCACGCGCATCGACCGCTCGACCTCCATCGTGAAGTCGACGTGCCCGGGCGTGTCGATGATATTGATCCGGTGATCGCGCCACATACAGGTCGTGGCCGCCGAGGTGATGGTGATGCCACGCTCGCGTTCCTGGACCATCCAGTCCATCGTGGCGGATCCTTCGTCCACCTCGCCGAGCCGGTGCACGCGGCCGGTATAAAAGAGGATGCGTTCGGTCGTCGTCGTCTTGCCGGCGTCGATGTGGGCGACGATGCCGATGTTGCGGATGGTCTCCATTGCGGCGGGTGACACCGTCTCGACCCCTGTCCCAGGCCTGGTCGTCGTTACCATCGGTAGTGGGCGAACGCCTTGTTGGCTTCCGCCATCCTGTGGGTGTCTTCGCGCTTCTTCACGGACGCGCCCTGACCCACCGACGCGTCGAGGATCTCCGCGGCCAGCCGCTCGGTAAACGTCCGGCGGTCCTTGCGCGCCCGCGCGTAGCCGACCAGCCAGCGGATGCCCAGCGATGTCCGGCGCTCCGGCCGCACTTCGACGGGGACCTGGTAGGTGGCGCCACCAACGCGGCGGGGTCTGACCTCGAGCATCGGCATCACGTTGCTCAACGCCTTGTCGAACACTTTCACCGGGTCCTGGCCGCTCTTCTCACGCACGGCGTCAAAGGCGCCGTAGACGTGGCGCGCCGCCACGCTCTTCTTGCCGCACACCATGATCTTGTTGATGAGGCGGTGAACGGCCGGGTTGTCGAAGACCGGATCGGGCCCGATCACACGCTGTGGAACGCTTCCTTTTCGTGGCATCGTTGTCTCCCCGAACAGCCTACTTCTTCGGCCGCTTGGCCCCGTACTTCGACCGGCCACGCATGCGGTTGATGACGCCGCCCGCGTCGAGCGTCCCCCGGATGATGTGGTACCGAATCCCGGGCAGATCCCGCACGCGCCCGCCCCGGATCAGCACAACCGAGTGTTCCTGCAGGTTGTGCCCGATCCCGGGGATATACGCCGTGACCTCCATACCATTGGTGAGCCGCACACGCGCGATCTTGCGCAGCGCCGAGTTCGGCTTTTTTGGCGTCGTCGTTTTGACCTGAATGCACACACCCCGCTTTTGGGGGTTGGCGCGCAGCGCGGGCGATTTTCCGCGGTGGCGCGGCCGGTGCCGGCCAAGGCGCACGAGCTGGCTCACTGTCGGCATATACTCCTCCTCACACACGACGCCCCTCGACCTCTCCTGGAGGCCCGGGCGCGATGCGATGCCTCGGCCGCACGACTCTCCGCCCGCCTGGACGACGGACGACCGGCCGGGTTATCGCGGTCCCTATCTGCCGTTCAGTCGACGGTGCGCCATACCAGGCTCAGCCGTGGCAGAGCCCCCGCGGCATGCGGGGGCGGGCTGGACCCTGCGGCGCACCCCTAGGGCTCGGGAGCAGACGAGACGCATGTTCTATCGAGCCCCGATTTTGGTGCTGTCCGGCCGGAGCCGTTCACCCGGCGGACCTTACCGCGACATCGGCTCTCCAACGAGAACCGCCGCTGCGGCGGCACCTACGGCGATGCCGCAGGCACGCCCCAGGGCGGTCATCGACTCCACCTCGATGAGTCCGACCCCGCGTTCTGCCGCCGCCCGCACCACCGGGTCGATGACCCGCCGGTCAGCGTCGGCCGCGACGAAGACCTCCGCGGCGATACCGCGGGTGATTGCCTTCGTCGTTTGATTCGTCCCGACTGCCCGCGCGGGTGCTGCGCGGAGCCGCGCGAGCGCTGATTCGTCTGCCATAGGCCTGTCAACCGCGCCAGGAAATTCTAGCATCGGCCTCGTTGGGTGTCAACGACAGCTCAGATGTATTAAGGATGACACCCAACGGAGTGTCAATGAAACCCGCGGATCACGCTCCAATCGACGCGGAGGGCGCCGGCTCTGCGCCAACGCCTCCGTATTTCTTATAAGGTAGCGTTCAGACTGCCCGATCTAGAGCTCCGCGCGCACTTTCACCTGCCGGTAGCGGGCCATGCCGGTGCCGGCCGGGATCAGCTTGCCGATGATCACATTCTCCTTCAGCCCAATCAGCGGATCGACTTTGCCGCGAGTGGCGGCGTCGGTCAAGACCCGCGCCGTCTCCTGGAACGAGGCGGCGCTGAGGAAACTCTCGGTCGCCAGCGACGCCTTCGTGATCCCCAGCAGCGTCGGCCGCGCCTTGGCGGGCTCCCCGCCCTCGGCCATGACCCGAGCGTTCTCCTCCTCGAAGGCGAACTTGTCCACCAGCTCGCTGGGCAGGAACTCGG